>JAGRDI010000252.1:7687-7889 GCA_020432765.1 Anaerolineales bacterium
TCGATTCAGATGATGCAAATGATGACGCAGCAGAAGTTTGACCAGGAATCGACTCCCTATTATGCAACGGCGCGTTTGTGGGATGATGGCATTTTGGACCCGCGCGATACACGCAAAGCATTATGTGTGGGTTTGTCGGTGGCGCATAATGTTGATTTCATCACGCCTGGACAGCCGAATTATGGTGTTTTTCGGATGTAAA
>JAGRDI010000253.1 GCA_020432765.1 Anaerolineales bacterium
CCCTTCTATTCACGCGGCGAAGAAATCGCTAACAGTGTCACACATGGCATTGGTGCTGCATTGGCCGTGGCTGGCCTTTCTATTTTGGTTGTGTTGGCCGTCATTTATGGGGATGTTACGCGCATCGTGAGTTTCAGCATTTATGGCAGCAGTCTGATCCTCCTCTATCTGGCCTCAACACTCTATCACAGCATCCAACACCGTGAAGCCAAAAAAGTGTTACGCATTTTTGACCATGCCTCCATTTATGTCCTCATCGCCGGCACGTATACGCCCTTTTTACTGGTCAGCATTCGCGGCACATTGGGCTGGACCTTATTTGCTGTTGTGTGGGGGTTGGCCTTGCTCGGCGTGGCCTGGAAGATATTTTTCATCGGTCGCTTGGAAGTACTGGCCACCATCGTGTATGTTTTGATGGGCTGGATGTGTCTCTTGCTCTTCAAAGAAATGCTGCTCAAAGTGCCACCATGGGGTGTTGCCTTCTTGATCACTGGTGGCATCGTTTATACGCTCGGTGTTATTTTTTATGCCTGGGAAAAGCTGCCCTACAATCATGCGATCTGGCATTTGTTTGTCCTGGGTGGCAGTGTTTTCCACTTTTTAGCGATCACCACGTTAATCCCCGCATAATTCCAATCCAGGCGCTTGTCGAAAAACGTTTGGCCATAGACTTGTGCTGAGTGAAACTGAAGTATTAACACAGATTTGCACAGATTAAATCAAGAATTCTCGAATGTTTGTATTATTTTGGAGTTAATTTGAGCTTCGCTCCTGAAATAATTGCAGTCGTGTTTGGCCTTGCATCAGCTTTTTCTTGGGGAACCGGTGATTTTGCCGGCGGCTTTGCCAGCAAGCGTGTTGCACCGCAAGTCGTTGTACTGCTTTCCCACATCATTGGTGCTGCTTTTCTGGTTGGTTTGGCACTATTTTTTGATGGCGGCTTGCCACCAACCAGTGACTTATGGTTAGGAGCTTTGTCTGGGTTATTTGGGCTTGGCGGCATATTGGCACTCTATCATGGGGCTGCAATTGGGCGGATGGGGGTTGTTGCGCCATTATCTGCCTTGTTATCAGCCATATTGCCGGTTTCATTTTCTTTTTGGTTGTCAGGTTTACCTTCAACAACAACTCTATTGGGGATCGGGGTTGCCTTGATCGCTGTCTGGTTAATCTCGTCAAACGGAGAGCATACGGCCGTTTCCAGAAAAGAAATCATCTATGGCCTCAGCGCAGGCTTAGGCTTTGGGCTTTTCTTTGTATTTTTGAGCATCGCCGGCCAAAACTCTGTCTATTGGCCGTTGGTTGCGGGTCGTTTGGCATCGATTGCGGCAACGGCCGTATGGGTCTATTTAGCTAAACTGTGGACACCTTTAACGCGGCGTGAACTCTTTCCAATTGCGGTGGCTGGGGTGATGGATGCGGCAGGTAATTCATTTTTTGTGTTGGCAACGCGATTCGGCCGTATCGACATCGCCGCTATTTTAGCCTCCCTTTATCCCGCAGTCACCATCATGTTTGCGCGTGTGATCCTCGATGAAAGGCTGGTGCGTTTACAATGGATTGGGGTAGGACTGGCGTTGATTGCTTTGGTTTTGATTGCCATCTAACAGCAGGAACACGGAGTTGCACAGAGGAAATAGGAGGTTTACAGAGGAAGGCAGGAGAAGCATGCTGTGACCAAAAAATTTCTCCCAAATCTCCGTGAACCCCGTGCCTTCACCGTGTCCTCCGTGTCACTGTTGTTTTTTCCAAGAAGTGAGCAGTTCCATTTCCCGTTCAGGAGTCATGCCGCCGCGCCATTTGTAATCGGCAGGTCGGGTGTGTGACCAGGCGAATGTGTCACGAATGGTGTCAGCCAGGGGACGAAAACGCAAGCCAGCAGCCAACCCTTTGTTTATATTGACCGTGCCAAAACCAGCAAAATCAGTTGGCACCCACAAAGGTATTTCTGTATAAGCTCCCACATCATTTGCCAGCAAAAATTCATCACTTACCCATTCGAACTGGGCATCGCTTTGGCTGGTGGCTTTGGCGGTTTCCAAAACGGCTTGCATGCTTAACTTGAATGCGGGTCCGGTTATATTATAAGCACCGCGTAACTGCGCCTCAGTTGCTTTGAGTATCCAGGCAGCGAGGTCGCGTACATCGATGAATTGAACTGGCGCATCCGGTACTCCAGGAGCCAACACCGTACCGCCACGCGCCACACGCTGTGGCCAATAGGTGAAACGGTCCGTGGGATCGTGGGGGCCAACAATCAAGCCAGAACGCACATGCAGGGCACGGCCGTTCATCGCCTCCGTCACCACATTTTCACACAAAACCTTGAGCGGCCCATAACTGCCACCGTCAATTTCCTCGACCGTTTCATCTTCAAGTGTACCCAACGGCGACTGTTCGTCTATGTTGTGCTGCGAAGGGTTGGCATAGACCGATATCGTGGAGATGAAGGTGTAATGGCCAACTGCATCCGCTAAGAAGCGTGCTGAATCGCCTGCTAATCGTGGTACATAGCCACAGGTGTCAATGACAGCATCCCAGCTACGGCCGTTCAACACCCTCAACCCACCATCACGATCGCCATGAATTTGCTCAATCTCCGGATACAAATCAGGGTTACTTTGCCCGCGATTGAATAATGTGACTTGATGGCTGTCCGCAACGGCCGTGTGCACCAAAGCCCGCCCTAAAAATCGTGTGCCACCCAAAATTAATAATTTCATTTTCTCCATCCTAGGTGGTAAGGTGAGATTATCACCAACCCATAAGAGGGAGGTCTGGAGTACGCGGTAGAATTACCGCATGAAAGAAAAAAATACAACCAGACCCCCTTTGGAAAGTTTAGCATGTGTCAACCCGGACTGCGACTTCTATGGCAAAAAAGGTCACAGTAATTTGCTGGTCAGAAAAATCTATGGTCGGGACAACATTCGCTACTTGCGCTGTCGTTGTTGTCAGCAAGAATTCAGCGAACGCAAAAACACGGCCCTGTGGAATAGCAAAATCCCAGAGGCAAAAGCTGTTTCGGTGGCGGAACACCTGGCTGATGGCTGTCGTATCAAGAGTACCGCCCGCTTGGTCAAAGTAGACTCCAGCACTGTGCGCCGCTTGAATCAGAAAACGGGGAGACATGGACAACAATATCATGAGCAAGAAGTACACGATGTAGCCGTTACCGAACTGCAAGCCGATGAACGGCACGGCTTTGCTGGCAGCAAGGCGCAACCTGCCTGGGAAGCAGAACTGATGGACCCGCAAAGCAAGTTCATTTGTTGCCTGAGCCGGTGGGTAAAAAAAGTATGAACAGAGGTCACCAGCTATGGCGATTGGTTTAGCAAATTCAATCTTATCCATTCATGAAATTCTCCTTTCTCCGGTTTACCCGCCGTGCGGTTGGAGATAATCTCACTGGACTACCCAATATGGCACCCCCCATCATTTTAACTGTTGATGACGAAATTCAAGTGAGTAATGCGATTGAGCGCGATTTAAGGCGCTATTACCGCAAAGCTTACCGCATTGTGAAGGCTACTTCCGGCTCAGTTGCCTTGGATACTGTGCTCCAGCTTAAACAACGTAATGATCAGATCGCTCTTTTTCTGGTCGACCAACGTATGCCAGGGATGGAAGGCACCCACTTCCTGACTGCAGCAATGAAATTTTATCCTGAGGCACGGAAGGTTTTGTTGACTGCGTACGCAGATACCGAAGCGGCCATTACGGCTATCAATGATATTGGTCTGGATCATTATCTGATGAAACCGTGGGGCCCACCTGAAGTGAACCTTTATCCTATTTTAGATGATTTGCTAAGTGATTGGTGGGCAACGGCTCAAATGCCTTTCGATGGTATTCGCGTTGCCGGCACATTGTGGTCGGCCAGTTCGCATACGGTCAAAGATTTTTTGGCACGCAGCCAAATTCCTTACCAATGGTTGGATATAGAGGAAGATGCCGAGGCAAAAGCATTGGTAGACAGTGTCAACGCAGGGCAACACCGTCTGCCGGTCGTCTTTTTTCCTGATGGTTCTACTTTAATTGACCCCGATATCACTGCACTGGCGCATAAAGTGGGTCTGCGAACCCAAGCGACCCAGCCATATTACGATCTTATCATTGTGGGGGCCGGGCCAGCGGGTCTGGCCAGTGCTGTTTATGGTGCGTCTGAAGGTTTGCGGACATTGCTCATTGATAAAGAAACAACCGGTGGCCAAGCTGGCACCAGTTCACGCATTGAAAATTATCTGGGTTTTCCTAATGGGGTGAGTGGAACTGATTTGGCTCGACGTGCTACGGCGCAGGCACAACGCTTGGGGGCCGAGATATTGACGGCACAAGAGGTCGTAAATGTGCGCGTCATGGATCCTTATCGGTATGTGACCTTGGCGGATGGCACAGAATTGAGCTGCAAAGCGGTGATCATTGCCACTGGTGCAGCATTGCGTATTCTTGACTTACCGGGAATTGAGTCTTTGACGGGGGCCGGTGTGTATTATGGCGCAGCTTTGACTGAAGCTGCCTATTACAAAGGGAAACATATGTTTGTGGTTGGTGGCGCAAATTCGGCGGGCCAAGGGGCGATGTTTTTCTCGCGCTATGCCAACAAAGTGACACTACTTGTGCGTGGGAGTTCGCTTCAAAAGGGGATGTCACAATATCTTGTTGACCAAATTAGCACCACAGAAAATATTGAGGTCTCTCTGCGTAGCAGTGTGGTTGCAGCGATCGGTCAAGACCGGCTTGAGGCTTTGACGATCCAGAACAATGACAGTGGCAAAATTGAGACAGTGCCGGCAGCAGCTTTGTTCATTTTTATTGGTGCCAAACCTTATACGGATTTTGTTGGTGATGTTGTTGAACGCAATCATGCCGGCTTTATTTTGACCGGACCAGATTTGACCCACAACGGCCGTCGACCGCAAAATTGGCACTTAAAACGCGATCCGTTTTTGTTGGAAACCAACGTGCCAGGCATATTTGCTGTTGGGGATGTCAGACAGGGAGCGGTGAGACGCGTTGCTTCGGCTGTTGGTCAAGGATCAACGGCCGTTACCTTTGTGCATCAATATTTAAAGAGCGTTTAGATCAACTGTGGATATCTGATAATTGTACTTGATTGCTGGAGTCGGAGTTTGGCGAATTCTAAACTTGTCAGGTTTCTACCACGAGTGAAATGTGAGCAAATTGATCGTAAAACCTGACAAGTCTCCTCTGGTAAA
>JAGRDI010000254.1 GCA_020432765.1 Anaerolineales bacterium
ACCTCAAGTAGTAAAGCAAACTACTACTTTTAATTTTGTCAAATGGTATCATGAATTGACGGGAGCCTGCATACAATATGCAATAATGATTCCTTTTTACGAGCAGATAACATGCACTGCTGCGCACCCTGAATGAGTGAAAATCGTAGGTCGGATTGCTAATCCGGCCATCGGATTAACAAGCCGATTTACAAAGGATTAATCAGATGAAAGCGATTCAATTCACAACAACGATTCCACGATACCTCACCGGCCTTGCGATCCGTAAAATTGCCCCCTCTTTGCTTTGGCATGGTGTTTCTTGTACCAATATGCGTAAAGTAGATGAACCAGCTTTGCCCACACCGGAGTGGGTCAGGATTCGCACCCGTTTGGGTGGAATTTGCGGCTCTGACTTGGGTTCTATTCATTTACACAGCAGCCCATACTTCTCGCCATTTTCCTCTTCCCCTTTTACGTTGGGTCATGAGAATGTGGGCACAATCGCGGCGGTTGGTGCTGATGCTCAGGGCTGGCAAATCGGCGAACGGGTGATTGTCGAACCGACGCTGTGGTGCCGGCCGCGTGGATTTACGGAAATGTGTCCTGCCTGCGCTCGTGGTGAAATCAATCGCTGCCAACGCACTACAGATGGCGATCTGGCTCCTGGACTGTTTATCGGTGCCTGCCGTGACACGGGCGGTAGTTGGAGTTCTGCTTTTGTGGCTCATCCTGCCCAACTTGTGCGTGTTCCATCCTCAATCTCTGATGAAAATGCACTCATGGTTGAGCCTTTTGCTTGTGGATTACATGCCGTGTTGCAATCATTTCCTGGTGATAATGAGACGGTGTTGGTTGTGGGAGCCGGAACTATTGGCTTAGTTACGCTGGCGGCTTTACGCTGTTTGGGTTCGCAGGCGCGTATCCTGGTTGTGGCACGCTATCCGTTTCAGGCAGATGCTGCGCGTCAATTAGGCGCTGATGTGGTTTTGCAAGATGGGGATTTGTATGCGGATGTGGCATATGAAACTGGTGCAACGCTTCACAAACCCATCATCGGTAAACAGGTGGTTGTTGGTGGGGTTGATCATACGTTTGAATGTGTGGGGCTGGATGCCACCTTGGATGATGCTCTGCGTTTGACGCGCACCGGGGGCAAAGTCTCTTTGGTTGGCGTGCCTGCGATTACGAAAAATGTAGATTGGTCAGCGATCTTTTTACAAGAGTTGCAACTGAATGCAGCTTATATTTACAATCATGTCGAACAGATTACCGGCAGAACCTGGCGCACCTTTGACTTGGCTTTAAATTTGATAGAAACCGGCAAGGTTGATTTGGCACCTCTCGTAACGCATCGTTTTGTGCTTGATGATTATAAGCAAGCCTTAAAAATGCACATGAATCGCCGTCAATACCCGATTATCAAAGCTGTTTTTGATTTTAGGGATTCATGAAATTTCTAGATGCCAGGTGTTTGCCAAGAATGTTACGATTTACATGAAAAGATGCCTAAATCGTAACATTCTTGGCAGATTTTGGATAATTCGAATTTTATATGTGCGCGAATGTATGCCAGTATAAAAACTAACTTAAAGCTTTCTCAACCAGTCCCGGCACGGCCGTTAACGCTTCGGGTAATTTATCGGCATCACGCCCACCAGCTTGGGCCATATCAGGACGGCCGCCACCGCCGCCGCCGACCATCTTGGCCACTTCACGCACCAGATCGCCGGCTTTTAAGCCTTTGGAAATCAAATCTTTGGTAACCATGGCGATGATGACGGGCTTGCCATTTTTGACAGTCGCCAATACGGCCGTTCCTGACCCCACTTGATCCCGATACCAATCCGCCATCTCACGCAAATTATCCACTTCGGCACCATCTACTTGTGCCGCCAGCACATGGATGCCATTTACCTGCTGCACTTGACTCATCAACTGGTTAAACGCAGCGCGTGCTAACTTGCGTTGGGCGATCGCCAGTTCTTTTTGCAGCGATTTATTTTCTGCCAACAAAGCTTCTATGCGGCTTTCGAGTTCGCCGATTGGTGTATTTAATTGGTGGGCGATGCGTTCTAGGGTATGCAGCCGTTCGTTAACAAATGTTTGTGCCGCACGTCCGGTTACGGCTTCGACACGGCGTATGCCTGCAGAAGACGCACCTTCACTTGTGAAACGGAATTGGCTGATGTCATTGGTCTCAGATACATGTAAACCACCACATAATTCAAAGCTATAAGCCTGTGGGCCGACCTTTTCGCCAATCGAAATGGTGCGCACGATGTCACCATATTTTTCACCAAAAAGTGCCATAGCACCCTGTTCAACCGCTTCTTTTTGTCCCATGAAAGTCACTTTAACCGGGTAGTTGGCGATGATCGCTTTGTTAATATCTGTTTCGATGGCGGCGAGGGTAGTTTTGTCAATCGCTTCACCATGCGAGAAATCAAAACGTAAACGCTCTGGCGCAACCAAAGAACCGGCCTGATGTACATGCGTGCCCAAATGTTTGCGCAGCTCGCGATGTAGAATATGGGTGGCAGTATGGTTGCGGCGGATGTCACTGCGACGGGTGTCATCGACAAGCAGTCGCGCTTCTTCGCCCAGGTGGATTTCACCTTTGATCATTGCACCGATATGGATGGTCATGCCCGGCACAGGATGGCGTACATCATCGACACGGAATTCAGCACCCGTGTCGATGATCTGAATCCAACCGGTGTCACTGATTTCACCACCCGCTTCGACGTAGAAGGGAGTCGCAGCGGTAATGATTTCTGCTTTATCACCAACCTTGATTTTGGATACGGCCGTTTCATCACGAATCAACCCTATCACATCAGAACGCAGCCGCGGCCCAATGTAAGGATCATACTCGACACCACCTTCCAAATGCCCTTTTTCAATTAGTTCAGCTAATAAATCACCGTAAAAGTTCGTGCCACGCTCGTAAGCGGCAAATGCACCTGAGCCACTGGCCAGGGCATGTTTTTGACGTGCCTCGTTATAGCCCGCTTCGTCAATTGTGATGGATTGTTCACGCACCAAATCCCGTGTGATTTCGACAGGCAGACCATATGTCGCGTATAAATTAAAGGCTATCTCGCCAGACATTTCAGTCTCGTCATTTTCTGCCATCTCTTCCAGAACCGCCAACAGCTGCACCAGGGCTGAGTCCAAGGTACGTGCGAACCGACGTTCTTCTTGATCTAGTGTGTGCAGGATCAAATCCTTGCGGGTCACAAGTTCGGAGTAGGCTGAGCCCATCTGGTCAATGTAGACTTTGGCGACTTCAGACAAAAATGGGTGTTGGAAACCGATCTGACGCCCAAAACGGGCTGCACGACGAATGATCATGCGCAGCACATAACCCGCACCCGTGCTGCCTGGACGCACGCCATCGGCAATCAAGAAGGTTGCTGCACGGCCGTGATCGCCAATTACACGATAACCGACATATTTTTGAGCACGCTGTGCAGCGCTGTCACCGAGCAGTTCTTGCACGCGATCCATCGCCGGCATGAAGAGATCATTGTCGTAATTGACTTGGGTTTGCTGTACAACGCTGGTGATGCGTTCCAGGCCTAAACCCGTATCGACACCGGGTTTGGGCAGCAGGGTGCGTGTGCCATCTTCAGCCTGGTCATATTGCATGAAGACCAGGTTCCAGACTTCTAGCCAGCGATCACAATCATTGTCGAGCAGGACGCTGCAATCTGGTTGGTGGCAGGTGCAGGCTTCTGGACCCCAATCATAATGGATTTCGCTGGTAGGGCCACAGGGTCCGACATCACCCATCATCCAGAAGTTGGTTTTGTCGCCCATTCGTAAAATATGGTCTTCAGGTTCGCCGATCTCATTGGCCCAGATGTTATATGCTTCCTCGTCGCTGATGTGTACGGTGTAGTACATTTTTGCGGCGGGAATGTCGCAAACTTTGGTCATAAAGTCAAAGGCGTAACGAATGGCCTTGGACTTGAAATAGTCGCCAAAAGAGAAGTTACCTAACATCTCGAAAAAGGTGTGGTGGCGTGGTGAAGGCCCTACATTTTCCAGGTCATTGTGTTTGCCTTGCACACGCATACATTTTTGGGAGGAGGCGGCGCGGTTATACGGCCGTTTTTCTTTTCCCAAAAACACATTTGCAAACTGGTTCATACCTGCATTTGTAAACAGTAGGGTTGGATTATCGTATTGTGGCAGCGGCGCACTGGCCACGACTTCATGCCGCATTTCCGCAAAAAAGTCTAAAAACGCTTCGCGTATTTCATTACTTGTCATTGATTTCATCTCATCACCCGATTATTAAATTATCTATTGGATACTTGATTCTTAATTTTATTCAAACAACAAAAAACCGCCAGACTGGACCCCAGTTCTGGCGGTTGTTAGTGCAAATTGTGAGACGTGAATCAAGCAGCGCAACAAACCAGACCTGGGGTCCGGCTAGCAGCAGCGGCGGCATTGGTAAATTGGTGATTCACATGTAAATATTTCATGGGTGTCATAGTAACAAACTCCCTGAAATCTGTCAAACTTTTGCCTTCAACAAAATATCTTTGGGTATAGATAGTGTCACATTTTGTTTTTCCATGTTATCCTCCACACAAATCGGTGTGGCATGTCTTTGCGTGAAGTAAAGTGGATTTTGAAGGTTGTTACAAAAATATTACGAATACGGCCGTTCCAATCTAACGCTAATATTACTGGCATACAATCTGGTCATTGTAACCACATTCATATTTTTAGGAGTAATAACCATGAGTCATACAACCAAACCATCTCAAGCTGAATTGCGTGAAAAACTGACTGCTGAACAATATCATGTCACCCAAGAGAAAGGCACAGAACGGCCGTTTACCGGCAAATATTGGAACTTCAAAGAAAACGGAACCTATACCTGTGTCGTTTGTGGTGAACCGCTGTTTGAATCTGATACCAAGTTTGATTCTGGTTGTGGCTGGCCAAGTTTTTTCGCCCCGTTACAAGATAACAATATCGACGAACATACCGACCGCAGTTTTTTCATGGTGCGCACCGAAGTCACTTGCAGTAAATGCGGTGCACATTTGGGGCACGTTTTTGACGACGGGCCACAACCGACTGGTCTGCGTTATTGCATCAACTCAGCATCGTTAGATTTTGAGAAAAAGGAATGAAGCAGCTTGTCAGCATTTTGGCGCGTTAGCTTTTCAGCCTGTTTTGAGAAGCTGACGTGCTGACCAGCTATGTCAATACAGCAAATCCAGAAATGTTTCTGTTTCGAGAACACCAAAATAAGGACTCAGATTTTGGTCAGCCAGGGCTGATTCCAATGAACTGCGATCGTATCGTACGCCAATGAGGAAAGATTCCAGTTCGGTTACCTCTTTTTGCCCCGCAAAATCCCCATAGATTTTCAACCCCTGTATACGCCCTTTTTCAACATCAATCCTCAGATCGATCTTGCCAACCGCATAACGCTCGGTTTTTTGCACATTGAATTTAGGTGAACGGCCGATGTTCCATTCCCAAGTGTTGTAAGTTTCTGCCGTGATCTGTGCGACTTGTTCCCATTCGGCAGCCGATAAGTCATATGTAGGAATTACGTCTGTCGCAAAGATGCCACGCAGCAGCGTTTGTTTGAATGTTGCGATATCCATATCTTGGGACAATAGTTCACGAATATTGGTGACATGGCTGCGAATTGACTGCACTGCTTTGGATTCGATTTGCAGTTGGCGTGGATTGATCGCTTTAAGTAATTCGGCGAGATTTGAATCGAACAAGATCGTGCCATGAGAAAACATACGGCCGCGGGATGCGTATTGGGCATTGCCGGATATTTTTTTACCGGCGGCGAAAATATCACTGCGTCCGCGTAATTCGGCTGCCAACCCCATGGTATTTAAAACGCGAATGACCGGCGCGGTAAAACGTGCGAAGTTGTGTAAATCATGTTGTCCCTGGGTGATAAAACTGAAGTTCAGATTGCCCAAATCATGATATACGGCACCGCCGCCGGAAAGTCGTCGTACCAAATGAATGCCGTTTTCTTTGACATATTCAGGGTCTACTTCTTCTAGTGTGTTCTGATTACGGCCGATTATTACCGAAGGCTCATTGATATAAAACAACAAAAGCGGTTCATCGATTTGTACATGGCGCAGTAGAAATTCTTCTAGCGCTAGATTGTGGCATGGATCCGTGATGTTTTGGTTGTCTACAAATAGCATGGTTACTCCGCAGTGCGTAGAATCATTCTGTTACGTATTACGCACTATTGCAAGCGCCGCAAATATATTGCGGCAGCGTCTCTTTTATTGGGCGCAGCATGTATCTTACAAAGAAACGGCCGTATTTGAAAGAATTAACGCATTCAGATAAGGTTACACGATGTTTTTAAATTATCCACCGATTTTTTGGGTTACGGCCGTTATCGCCGTTTTACTATTAGGCATTGCCAAAGCAGGATTTGGCGGCGGCCCAGGTTTTTTGGTTACCCCTTTAGTGGCGCTCACTATTTCTGTATCTGAGGCTGCGGCGCTTTTGCTGCCGCTGTTTATCTTTACTGATTTGCTCACACTGCGTCAATACAAACTCAACTATGATCGCCCCAGTATCAGTTTGATGCTGCCGAGTGCAATAATTGGCATCGTCATCGGAGCGCTGTTATTTAGCACGCTGAGCCATAATGATCGCGCAATGCAAATCGGAATTGGCCTATTGTCATTGATATTTCTCGCCTACCAAATTTATAAGGTTCAAATTCTGGGTGTATTTGAGGCGCACCGCCCTCCCCGCACCGCTGGCGTTTTGCTCAGTGCAGCTGCTGGATTTACATCTATGCTGGCACATGCCGGCGGGCCATTGGCAACGATGTACTTGCTGCCGCAACAACTTTCTCGTCAAATATTTGTTGGCACGATGGTGCTCTTTTTCACGATTGTAAACCTGATTAAATTAATTCCTTACAGTTTTTTGGGTCTATTAACTATAGGCAATATGGCGGTGGTGCTTGTTTTAGCGCCATTATGCTTTGTGGGGGTTAAATTGGGGGTGTATCTAAACGGCCGTTTCACGGACAAATGGTTCAACCGGGTGATCTATATTGTTTTATTTTTGACTTCAATCAAGCTAATTAGAGGGTGATGTTTTGCCATAAAACCCCTACTGGGCATTTTCTGTCTCCTCAGTTTTTGTTTGCCCTCTATCTTCCTCGCGCACAGGCACCAAAAAGACCGGACAAGGCATATTTTGGATCACGCGGTCCGCAACACTGCCCACCATAAAGCGGTCAAAGCCACCGCGTCCGTGGGTTGCCAACATAATCAAATCTGCAAATTCTTCCTGGCTAACTGCAACGATTGTCCGGGCAGGTCCCTGGCCAGTGACACGTATTTGAACATTGAGTCCTTCCTCGCGCAAGGTGTCGGCAACACCAGCCATATAATCTTCCAATGAACTTTTGAATGTGCTTGAATCTGATCGACTAGGGACAGTCAGCAGAAAGATTTCGCTGTTAAAACTGTGGGCCAGACTTTTTACATAGGGCAAAACTTGTTCGGCAAAGGATGAGCCATCCAAAGCGACCAAAAGACGTTGGAAGTTTGTGCTGCGACTGCGCCAATCGCCGGTGGGACGCAGCAAGAGAATGGGTGTGGTAGCGGTTTGGATCATTTGATTGGCGACGCTGCCGATGAGCAGCCGTTGGATACCAGAACGGCCGTTTGTACTCATAACCACCATATCTACTGCTTCACGTGCGAGTGCATTAATCGATCCGGCAACATCGCCATCACGAATATTAATTTCAACCTTGATGCCAGACAGCGCCAATTGTGTGCTTATCTGGTTGAGGTAACCGGTTAGTTCGTCGCTTGAGTTGAACATTTTTTGACTGCCGCGTAAACTGCGGCGATGTGTGTTTTGATTGACCGAAATCAAGGTTACTTGCGCATTATAAGCGGTTCCCAGTGACTGCGCGACGGATAAGGATTCTTCAGCCAGGCCAGAACCATCAAGCGGGACGAGTATTTTTTGAACGGCCGCTGCTGTGTTTACCTCACCGCTGTTTGCAGGCTTAAATGTTGGTAAATAACGTTTTTCGGCCGTTAACAAACCCATCCGTTCCGCGACCGGTGTTGGATCGCCCAGGCGGCGGCGAAAATAACCAAAAATAAAATACAAGCCCGGGATGAGTAAGAAATATACCCATGCGCCCTCGCGAAACCGTTCCGCAAATATCACCAGGGTCGCTGCGGTGGTTAATGTGGCGGCCAAAATAGTGCCTATGAGTGACGCCCAACTAACCCAGCCCTGTTCTGTTTTGATTGTACGCAGCAGGCGTTTAGTGGCTGCCCACCCCGTCATGCTCAATAAAATAAACACTCCGGCAGCATAAATCGCCAAATAGGTCTCTTCATGTGTACCAAAAAACAAAAAACAAACCACGACAATGCCAATTTCAATCCACACAGGTTTATCGGCGACATCAAAACGATTTTGACGCCCAATAGTTGCCGGTAAATAATGTCGTAGTTTCAACCCTACTGCTAAATTTTGTAAGCCTTGGGCGCTGGCAGCCGCAGCAGATAACAACACGGCCACACCGACAATGGTACCTGCCCACGCCAGGGGCGCCGGCAGTATTTGATCCATCGTTTGGGTAAAGACAGATACATCTGCGTTCAGCGGGTCTGCCAGCGCATAGATGGCCGGCCCGACAACCAGCATAGTGATGCCGGTTGTGCCCATAATAATGATCAGGCTGCCAAACGCTTTGCGGCTTTTTTCTCGTGGTTTGCCATCATACGCGGCCACCAGATTCGCAAAAATTTCGATACCGGTCATCACGGCCAGAATGCGTGTATAGCCGCCAAATGTATAATGTAAATATTCAGGGGTAAATGCTTGCAAATTAATGGCGGGCAAGTGTAACCCGTATTGCCAGATGGTGGCGATTACCATGCTCCAAAGCAGAATTAAAACGGCGGCCGTTGCCGGACCAAAGGCGCGTGCTGCGACTTTGGGGCCTCGATTGACTAACCAACCCGTCAGAATGCTGAGACCAATTGCCAGCAGTGTGCGGTATTGTATTCCCAAAAAACTTTGATTTAATGCCGGAAAACGGTCGGCGACAAAAGTGACCAGGGCGGCAACACTAACAAGAAAAGTGAGGGTATATTCAATGAAGGTGATGCTGGCATTGATTTTTACAGCCCAACTGCCAAATTCCTCTTCACTCAACCCGCTGCCACCGCTGCCATCGGTGACCCAATTCATCACCAGCCGGTACATGCCCGACACCATCACAATGGTTAGGATGACCAGCCAGAGACTGGCTCCAAATGTGACCGAGGCGACACCGGCGACGACGATGAGTTTCAGAAAAGGACCAAAGACATATAGAGGCGAGGTTGCGGGATCGCCGCCGCCGGCCAATGCGCCTTCGAGGGAATTGGAAAGTTTATGGGAAACGTGGGCCACTAGGTGTGCTCCTCTTCTGGTCGCGCTTTCAGAACGCGATATTTTACAAGGTTCAGCGGGTATTGTAACACCTGCCAACCTTGCGATTCAAATATCCGCAAAATACGCTGCCCGCTTTGATGCCTGCCACGACTGGAGACCGGTTTGCCCACTGCCTCAGGTGCCCGGCTTGGTTACCAGATTGACACGAATGAAACATAGTGACCGCTTCAAACAGATTTACAAGCAGCGCACGGCCGTCGAGCGCATCTTCAGCCAGGCGGTTGCCCTTGGCATTGAGCGTCCCAAGCTGCGCAACCAATTGGCCATCGCCAACCAAAATACTCTAATCTATATTCTCATCAACTTACGTGCTATGCTGCGTCTTGATGAGTGTTCGTCTGACAACACTTAGTTTCAATACTTAATTCATATAACACAGTGATTCGTGTTTAGTGCGTATTT
>JAGRDI010000255.1 GCA_020432765.1 Anaerolineales bacterium
CCTGCCTGTTGAAATCATCTTGGCTTGGTGAGTTATCTAGCATGTTTACCCATGCTTCGCCACTACTCTTTTGCGCATCACCACCAATAAGATCCATACGCATCTCAAGTGTATATTGGCCTTCTTTTGCAGCAATCTCATTAGAATATTGCACCTGGGTCAGGTAGTTACACCAGCTAGAACTACTAGAAGCGAAGTTGTTATATTCTCAAACATTGCAAAAACTCCTTTTCTATACAAATTAGATATTATCTGGAATAAATTCTGTGCTAATAATAAAGACCCGTTAACAACAAGACACTTACAATCAGATATTCATATTGAGCAGGATTTATTGGAGAGAAGAAGGAAAAAGGAGAGAGGAGGTACCTATCAGAGCAAACGGGGCCCAATAATAAGGATGATGATAGAGAGATTCAGTTAACATTTGTTGCTGGGCTTTTTGAAGTGCTTGGCCTGTGGGCAGTCCTTGTTTTATATATTGGTAAAAGTGGGACATAAAGTGGCTGGTAGCTGTATCGTCAACTTTCCACAAAGCAGCCAACACTGCAGAGGCTCCTGCATATAAAAATCCTGATGTTAAGCCCAATAGATCGCTGCCTTTTGGACGCATTCTTCCAGAATCACAACCGCTAATAACAACCAATGAACCGGTCAATTGTCCATAGCGCAAATAGAGATCAGCCGCACGCAGCCAGCTTTGCTTACCAGCTAAAGGGATTCCTGATGCCAGCGGATCGGTATGATCATAGGTTACATGACCAGAGAAGTGAATAAATGGACGCTTGGGCAGCAGATCTAGAACTGCAACGGCCGTTGCCTGATCGTCCAACAACACGGAAGCATTGGGAAACAATTGTCTTATTTGTTCAATCTCAGTCACAACTGCATGCAAATAATCAGTCTGCTGCGGCTTGCCTGAATAGCCAATTAATAAAGGAACGGCCGTTGCTTTCGGTCTCTGACGACAATTAGCCAGTATCGTTGCACTGGGTATAACTTGTATTTGCCAATGCTCGATTAAATAGCTATCTCGTTGTTTATCGAATAGTGCCGCAAATGGTATTTGGTAAAGCGTGCTCTGCGGGATGATCAGCAGCCGTTTTTGGGATAGTAAGCGCTCTGCCAGCGGTGCGATTAAACGCTGCCAAAGATTAGCCAAACGTTGTTTCGCTCTATGCATCTGACGTGGTTGGGTCAGCCAGCGCTGTGCTTGCTGCCATTCTTGCTCAATTTCGCTTAAAGCAACCCCCAAACTATGCTGCACAATATCACTTTCGGTTTGTGTAACAGTGAGAGCAAAAAGGCGATCTTGCACCGTGTAGTAGGTGATAAGCAGTGTATCAGTGTCTAGCAATCGGCACACCTGGTCTGCATCAAGAGCAAGCCCTTCACGCCAGGCTTGGGCAGGGTTCTGCCAACGGTGTATTTGTTCATTAATGCTGCGTAACAGCCTTTGGAGTTTAATCGTTTGGGTTTGCTTGTAACCATCATGCCGAGCTAACATGGGTCCTCGTTGGTTACTCTCAAATATAATGGCTGGGGGGTCTACGCTAAGTGCCTCCAGGTGATTATCAAGCTGGTGACGAATTTTTTCTCTTTCAGCAAGCAATACGGTCAGACCAGAATCTACAAGTTGATCTTGCGGTTGGTGTAGCAACATCTCAGCCAAGGCTTGCGCCTTGAAACGTTCTGTCCACGTAAGAATATTTTTTTCTTGCTTGGTTTGTAAATGAAACGCGGACAATAATTCATCATACAACACTTGCTTTGTCTCTAAAAATCCAGCCTGATGTACATGAGAATGCAGCGTGCGACGAGTCTGATCCGTTAAGGTGACTGCTTGTTCAAATGCGTCTACGGCCGTTGCATAACGCACCTCAGGGTTTCCGTCACTGGCCGCAAGCAAAACCTCTATGCGACCAATCCCCAACCAACAGCGTGCAGCTAACACCGGCAAACTCGTTCCAATCTGATTGAGAACATATTTATATTGCCCGCTGGCGCTTTTTGGTTCCAACCGCCAATAGCAATCTGCAAGTAAAACGGTCGCCTGCCATGCACGCAAATCTAAGCCGACATCTACAAACAGTTTTTGGGCAAGTTCTGCCTGCTTCTGTGCAGCAGAACTGTTGCCCATGCGCCATAAAAGCTCGGCCTGATCCAACTGAATACACGCTTTGAAGAGGGGCAGCGGTAATGACTGCACATAATTTTGTGCCTGCTCAAGGTAGGTAAGCGCTTGTGCCCAATCATCTGGAAACGGCCGTTGTTGTGCCAAATGAGCCATTTCCACCATCACCTGCGCACATTCAATATGGTATCCGGCATGTTGAAAGCTGTTTAGTGCGCTCTGCAACAACTCATTACTAAGCAAAGAATCATCTAAACAGCGACGAATTTGCACTTCAAAAAGATCGATATAAGCATGATTCGTTTGATTTTCAGGAAGAGCGGTTAAATTATCTCTTGCGTTCTGGATATGGCATAATGCCTGGTCATAGTTCCCTTCACGCAAACAAAGTTGTGCCAGATTACATTGTGTTTTGCTCATCAGAACAACATCATTTGCCTGTTGCAATTGGGGATAGGCCAATTCATAACAAAGACGTGCCTGACCAAACTCATCCATCTGTTCATAGGCAATACCCATATCATGCCATAAACGCGCCACTTCCAACGTTTGACCAAGTTCCTGGCGTAAGGCTTGTGCGTGTTGATACTCAATGATTGCTTGCTCAAGCTGCCAAGAATTTGTGTAAACGCGTGCCATGTTTGATGCTAAAGCTGCCTGCCCAAGCGTAAACTGAGCAGCATCAAAGATAGGACGTATCCATTCTCCGAGCGTAATCGCCTCACCAAAACGTTCTAGCGCACCCAAAACATACACTTCAATTGTGCGTGCTAAAGCAATGTCAAATTCTGTGCCGTGTGTCGTGTAAATCTCAACCGCTGCTTGCGTTGCCTGCAAACTCGCTTCTAGCTGGTCAAAATGCTGCCACACATTGGCTCTACCCTGCCAAACGCGCGCCATTGCCAATGAGTCGGTTAACAGACCTGCCAGCAGCATAGCACGATCAAGTATATGCTCAGCGTGTGACAAATCGCCATCGTTGGCTTTTTGTTCAGCTAGACTTTTTAGGTGTTCAATCCAATCGTCAGGCAATTGCGCTCCAACATCTGAAAACCAAGACTCAACTTGGGTATCAGGCAATTCTATTAATTGGGTACTCCATCCTTCCACAAACATATTTTCAAATTACTCACCGGAAACGAGTGTCATGGCGATAAACCCTACCCTCTGTGAATCGACCAGCAATTGACCTGCTGCACCTATCGCTCTAACTTGATAATAATATTGAATGCTTGACGTACCCAAAGCATCTTCATCTACGTAAGAAGTAGCTGCAGATGAAACGATTGCATATGGATTCGGGTTGCTACCCGCAGGCAAGAAATAGGGTCGACTACTGCGCCATATTTCATAATGGTCAACTGTGATCGGGCTGCCGTTATTATCCTCGGTGATAGATTCCCATGTTAGCGTTACATCTTCGAGGCTGTTGCTAATTACAACAGAAAAATTAATTTCTGGCGGTGCAGTCAAGTCATCTAACCACGGTGTCGTAGTCACATTGCCTGCGGCATCCACAATTTGTGCATACGCACGTACTGTATCACCAGGGCAGTTACCTTGCCAATCGGCGCCATTAGCAGCTAAGTAGATGCTCGACCACACGCCCAAACCATTATCACAAACGGCAATAATTCGTTCTACAGCGACATCATCAGTCGCCGTAACAGCCAGAAGGGTGCCAGTTGCAGTTTGTGCAACAAAGGTGGGTGGCGTTACATCATTGTCATCACTATAGAGCAGTTCAAATTGCAGCCCATCAAACAACAATTCGGTTTGTGAATCGGCGTTATAGAGGCCAAGGATCAGATTCAGACTGGTTGTTGCCTCATTCAATCCAGCAAAGATGCCCAGGTGATACGGCCGTTGTCGATCCCAACCCGTGAAGTTTATCGGCGGTTCAGCCGGTGATTCCACTTCTGCTCCCATGGCAAACGATTGATTAATAACCGGATCAAAACTCTCTAATGAAGTGTAGTTTGCTTGGCGCAGCACCATACCGCGCACAGTTTGTCCCATAACCTCTGTCGGGATAGATTCTGGCAAGAGCGGTTGCAAGGGCAGCAGTTCCTGAGCCAATGATTGTCCTTGATGGTCATAGTAAATGCCTGCAGCACCAAGATCATGTTCCGTCACCGTGAGACCAGCATAGGTGTATGTGACAACCCCCGTCACTTGAAACGTAGGGCTTGTGTTTATTTGAGCTAAGCTAGACTTTTCAGCATGATTGCGTGATGCGGGAGGTGTTGTGACTTGTAACATCGGGAAACCATATAATGTTAAAGCAACTGTTACTTTCTCATCGTTGTAATCAAACCAGCCGCTGTGCTCTGCATAATAACCCTGTTTCGCATCAAGGAGGGCAGCACCAACTGCACGATTATTTTCCGCTAACAATTCGGCCGTAAATCTTTGCAAAAGCGCTTCCGAATACCCCACACTAATATAGGAGGCAAACGTATAACCTGTCGAGCCAATAAAAGCACCGCCCTGTCCTAAAAACGCTTGCGCCATATCAAGATGGGAGTAAGCAGCATTTTCGGATGACCCTGGCGCTACATTTAATCCGGCATGACAACCAATTGTACTCATGAGACTTTGACTGTAATCGGTTGAACTATTTTGCAGTTGGCTGGATGTGAGCAAGCCCGTGTTGAAATGGTTTGCGTGCGGCGCACTCCAAAAACCACCAAACGATTGCCCCACTGCAAATTGTGCGTAATCCTGCTGGTCGTTTGTACAAGTGGCTGTGTAGCCCGGTGATTGAAGCAGTGTACACTGTTCTAACCCCCAATCATTTGTCAGGTCTGATAGATAACCAACCAAATTTGTGTCTATATTGATTTGACCATTGTTAGCGAGAAAGCTATCAACGGCCGTGCCAATTTCATCCGGCGTTTCCACTAGTCGCCCAACTGCAAAATCAGGCAAATAAAGTACATGGCCATCATACCAAAAGGGTGAATCGGGTGTTGTGGGTGTGCGGTCGGCATAATAATCATCGGTCAGCAAACGGTCTTTATTTAAAGCCGCCTGTACAGTCGTACCGGGTGGCACATAAGAAGCGTAAAGCTGTTCATGCCACATCGTGTTGTTCTGATCGTCAATGCGGTAAAAGGGAATGATGTCATCGCCACCGACAATTTGCAAATATGCCAGGTTGGGATAGGCGATTGTGTAGTTGTCGATGAGGGCTTTAATCGCTGCCGCAACAGTGTTTGCTTTTTGCCAACTCCCTGGGTCGGCATCCCAGGCTGTATAAGCAGCAGCAACGGCCGTATCTGCCATCACATCCACAACCACTCCTTGCACTTGCGAATGTTGTGCCAGCGCATAAATCCGATCCATTGTTGGACTGGCACCATACCGCTCTGCCAAACGTGACGGCGCAGCCAAAATCAAGGTTAAGGCACTGTCCAAAGTTGTCGGAATGGCCACTG
>JAGRDI010000256.1 GCA_020432765.1 Anaerolineales bacterium
TCGATAAACCTTAAACTTTAAACCAAGGAAAATTCCTATGCTTGATCCTCAAACAACAATTGGCGCTGTGACGCTAAATGTGGCTGATTTATCTAAAATGACAGATTTTTACCGGAATGTCATCGGCTTGCAGGTGCGAACGCAATCAGCAGAGATAGTGACGCTGGGCACATCCAAACAACCTTTGATTCAGTTGCAAACTTTACCCAACGGCCGTTTCGTTCCCCACACAACCGGCCTGTATCACCTCGCTTTACGCTTGCCCACACGGCAAGATTTAGCCAATTGGCTGCAACATTATGCCCAATTAGAAGCACCCTTCTGGCAAGGCGCATCTGACCATGGCGTCAGTGAAGCACTCTATTTGAGTGATCCCGAAGCCAATGGCATTGAAGTTTATTGGGATCGAGCAAAAACGGTATGGCCACATGCACAAGATGGCACACTCACCATGTACACACGCCATTTAGATTTGCAAGCATTACTCAATAGTGCCGAGACAAAAAATTGGTCAGGTATCGCACCTGATTCTGACATGGGGCACATTCATCTCAAAATTGCCAACATTGCCGCAGCTAAACGCTTTTACGTTGATACACTCGGCTTTAATGCTGTAATTGAAATGCCGGGTTCGGCTTTGTTTGTGGCCGCCGGCGATTATCATCATCATATTGGTCTCAACACCTGGCACTCTTCACAAGCACCACCTGCCCCGCCAGATGCATTTGGCCTGGCTCAATTCGAGCTGTTGTTTGCTGATCAAACTGCCTTACAGAACAGTTGTAACCGATTCAAACAAGCTGATTATCCCATAGATAGCGCGAACGGCGATCCGTTTGTGCGCGATCCGTTTGGCATCACAATTGTTCTTTCTGAAAAAGCGTAAGGCATCTACAATGAAAACCTGCATTCAACTAAAAAATGAAAATAGACACACTCTACCAGAGGAATTCCAGGATGATGACGTGCGTTACGCAGAAGATCTTGTGGAATATTTTTTGCGTGAGTTTACGCATGAAAATGATATTGTATTTGATCCTTTTGCCGGATTTGGAACAACTTTATTCGTTGCAAAGCGAATGGGGCGGATTCCATTGGGTATAGAGTATGACCCAAAACGCGTCCACTACATTCAATCAAAGCTGCAGCAGCCAGGCCAAATCATCCATGGAGATTCGCGCCAGCTAAAATCATATTCCTTGCCAATATTCAACTTCTCAATAACTTCGCCACCCTACATGGGCAAAGATGATATTGAAAACCCCTTCACAGCATACTCAACAATTGGTGCTGGCTATAAGATTTATCTCAGTGATATTCGTAACATCTATACCCAAGTGGCAACAATCATGCACGACAAGGCTAAAGTAGTCATTGAAGTGTCAAACATCAAAAATAAAAATAGTATCACTACACTTGCTTGGGATATAGCAGAGGAAGTGTCCAAAGTATTGCATTTTGAAGGCGAAATAATTGTGGATTGGGACAGTTATGGCTATGGATATAGCCACAGTTACTGTTTATTGTTCGCAAAACCATAATATTTACCGAGTCTGGCAAAAACTAAAAGTGCCTTTGTGAGCATAATGAAGCTGAAGCGTTGAAAGATGAATGCAACAATGAATATTCGAGCAATAAATCCAAAGGCCACAGATGAAATCGAGCTGGTCGCCACACGTATGCAGCAAACATTGATTGAGGTGTTGGGTGCAGAACGCGGTCGTTCCATGTATTCGCTGGATTGGCTCATTCAGCGTGTGTTATGGCATATGGATGCTAGCCAAATTTGCGGACAAGTCTTTGTCGCCACAAATGCTGAAGACAAGATCATAGGCCATACTATCGTGCGCATCGACAAAGATGAAGCCAACAACGACATCGGGCTGTTTTCGACAACTTATGTTGAACCAGCGTCACGTCGTTTTGGTGTCGCAACTTTATTGCTCAACCAGGGTGAACATTGGATGCTTGAAAATGGGATGAGTACGGCCGTTACCTACACCGATGTCGATAATAACAAATTGCAAAATCTTTATCTACGCCATGGCTATACCTTATCAAGAATGCCAAACCAGTTTGTGAAATTGGCAAAAAACCTTTAGCCTATCACATTTGTAGAAATCTCAGAAACAGTTGAAATCCTTTCGGCTCTACTGGATGTGGGCTATCATCTATGCACCCTCAGCAATTGGTCGGCTGAAACATATTCACTGGCGCATAAACGCTTTGAATTTTTGAGCTGGTTTGAAACATTTTGGCAGCCCACAAGCAATTCCTCTGGCAGTTGCCGACATAGATTTCAAGGTACCTCAAGCCGGCATTGACCATTTGGAAAACTAATCAAATATATGGAGCAAAATATGTCTGACACAATATCCAACAAGCAAAAAGAAGAAAACTTTCCCATCCCGGAAGATAAGATTGTTCAAACCAACCATACAATCACCATCGACGGCAAGCCCCTTGATTACACTGCCACAACCGGCACCATCGTCCTCAAAGAAGAAAGCGAAAAAGATGAAAAAGTGGAAGGTGAAAAAGCAAAAGCCTCCATTTTCTTTGTTGCCTACACAAAAGACGGGGTGGACGACAGCGCCGAACGGCCGATCACTTTTGCCTTTAATGGTGGGCCAGGTTCTTCGTCGGTGTGGCTGCATTTGGGGCTGTTGGGACCCAAGCGTGTGCATATGGACGATACCAAAATCTTGCCCCCGCCTTACAAACTCGTCGCCAACGAAAATTCCTTGTTGGATATCACTGACCTTGTGTTTATCGACCCGGTTAGTACTGGATTTAGCCGTGCCGTTCCCGGCGAAAAGCCTACAGAATTCCACAATTTCGACAAAGATATCGAATCGGTGGGTGATTTTATCCGCCTTTATACGACGCGCTATCAGCGTTGGAATTCACCCAAGTTTTTGGCTGGTGAAAGTTATGGTACAACGCGCTCCGCTGGACTTTCCGGTTATTTACAAACACGGCATGGCATGTATCTCAATGGCATTATGCTGATTTCATCCATTCTCAATTTCCAAACGGCAAACTTCACTAACGGCAACGACTTGCCCTACATTCTTTTCTTGCCCACATATGCGGCCACGGCATGGTATCATCAGCAGTTGGATGATGATCTGCAAGCCGATTTAAAGGTGACACTGGCCGAAGTCGAGGCATTTGCTTTAGGTGAATATACAGTGGCATTGATGCAAGGTTCCACTTTGCCGGCCTCAGAACAAAAGGCGATTGCCGCCAAATTAGCGCGTTATACGGGTCTTTCTGTTGACTACATTCAAAAAACTAATTTGCGTATTGATATTTATCGCTTTACAAAAGAGCTGCTGCGCGAACAGGGTAAAACGGTGGGGCGTTTGGATACACGCTTTACAGGCATTGACAAGGATACGGCCGGTGAGCATTTTGAGTTTGATCCCAGTTATGCAGCTATCCAAGGGCCGTATACGGCCGTTCTCAATGATTACATACGCCGCGATCTGGCCTTTGCAAACGACATCTCTTATGAAATCCTGGCAAATTTGTATGAAACCTGGGGCTACCCAAAATTTGAAAACAAATTTGTCGATGTTGCTGAAACATTGCGCCAGGCAATGAGCATCAATCCGCACTTAAAGGTATTGGTGGCAGGTGGCTATTATGATTTGGCCACACCTTATTTGGCGACCCGCTACACATTTAACCATTTAGGCCTGGATGCCAGTTTACAAGAAAATATCGTAATGACCTACTATGCAGCCGGACATATGATGTATGTGCATCCGCCTTCAATGGCACAGTTAAAAGAAGATCTAAAGCGGTTTGTGAAAACGGCTGTTGGCGATTAATGCGTTATTTCTAAATCGAGTGATGGAGGATTAAATGGATCAAACATATCAAATCGTAGCCGTTAACAAGCCGGAAGAAGGGGCATGGGGCATCATTGGGCGTGGCCTTGGCGCTTATAACAAACAACAGGCTGGTGAAAATCATTTCCAGCGCCTCTGTTTCGCTCTGCAAACGCCGGAGCAAGAAATTGTAGGCGGCGTATTGGCTGAGATATATTGGGAATGGTTGTATATCGATTTGTTGTGGGTAAGAGAAGATCTGCGCGGTCATGGACATGGTCGTCAGCTCATGATCCGGATGGAAGATACGGCGCGGCAGCATGGCGCAAAGAATGTTTATTTAGACACTTTCAGCTTTCAAGCCCCAGATTTCTACAAAAAACTCGGCTATCAGGTTTTTGGCGAACTACAAGATTTTCCACCTGGACAGCAGCGCTACTTCTTCAGAAAACAACTTTAGGAATGGTAGGAGTTTGGCGTGCCAAACTCCTACCTGTTTCGGCACATAGGATTCAAACCATGAAAATACATTTGATTGATGGTACGTATGAACTTTTTCGTAGTTTTTATGGCCCACCACCCAAAAAGGCGCCCGATGGTCGTGAAGTTGGGGCGACGGTTGGTCTGCTCAGAAGCTTGTTGGCGCTGCTTTCTGAGCCAGATGTGACGCATATCGCGTGTGCATTTGATCACGTTGTTGAATCCTTTCGCAACGATTTGTTCGCGGGTTATAAGGATGGCGCAGAGATTAATCCCGATTTATTGGCACAATTTGTGTTGGCTGAAGAGGCTGTGGCGGCGTTGGGGATTGTGGTTTGGTCGATGGTCGAGTTTGAAGCAGATGATGCGCTGGCCACGGCTGTTGCCAAATTCAAAGATGACAAAAATATTAACCAAATCGTCATCTGCTCACCTGATAAAGATTTGGCGCAGTTGGTCAAAGGTGAGCGTATTGTCTGCTGGGATCGTCGCCGCGAGATTGTGTATGATGAAACGGCCGTTATCGAAAAATATGGTGTTGCGCCCGCTTCGATCCCTGATTGGCTGGCGTTGGTCGGTGACAAAGCGGATGGCATTCCTGGGATTCCTGCCTGGGGCGCAAAATCAGCCGCCACCCTACTGGCCCAGTTCCAACATATCGAAGACATCCCTGACGATATCACGCAATGGAATATCTCAGCCGGTCGCGCACGCCGTCTGGCGGAAAACCTCGCCGCCCAAAGCGAGCAAGCCCTGTTGTATCGCCGTCTGACAACTTTGCGTTCAGATGTGCCGCTCAACGAACGTGTAGACGATCTGGAATGGCGTGGTGCGCGGCCAGAGCTTAGACAACTTTGCGCAGAGCTTGGCGCAGAAGATATCCCCAATCGAATCCTGCGGTGGATAACGCAGCCATAGCCATTGACATGGATAGCGTGAATCAAGTATTATCCATGCTCAATAAGTATGGATAAAGTAGCCGAATCTGTTTTCCCTGATGTGACTTTAACTGATCTAAGCCAGATCAGGCAGTTTATGCGGACAACGGCCGATACCCACGGTTATCCATCTGCGGCTATTGACGAACTGATCGTCGCCGTAAATGAGGCATTATCGAATATCGTGCGGCACAGTTACCAGAATAAACCCGGTGTTATCAAGGTAAGCATGGTTTGCAGCCAAGGCGCAGTCAAGGTAACACTCCACGATAACGGACCGGGCTTCGATCCAACAAGTGTACCCACACCTGATACAACCTTACCGCTTGAGAAACGGCCGTTTGGCGGCATGGGTGTGCATATGATGCGCACATTTTGTGATGAGCTGACCTATCGTAAAGATGCGCATGGTGGAAATGAATTGACATTTTTGAAGCGAATTGATGGATGACAGACGACGAAGGACAGAAACAACAGTCATCCTCAAAACACAAAATTGATGGAGGAGAATTATCATGCTGAATGTAACAGTAGAAAAAGATGAAGGCAGCGTGCCAGTGATGATCATGCGCTTGAGTGGTGAGTTAGATGCCTCAAATTATGAGCCATTGATCGTACAAACCCAGGCGCTGTATGCGGGTGGCATGCGCAACTTGCTGCTTGACCTCGAAAATTTGAGCTTTATTTCCAGCTCCGGTCTAGTTTGTTTACATAATATGGCACTCATCATGCGCGGCGAGTCGCTGGCAGATGCAGAAGAAGGCTGGCGCGCATTCCACGCCATCACCCGCGATCTGGAAAAAGCAAGCGCGCCAGAAGCGCATTTCAAATTGCTCAAGCCGCAGCCTTTGGTGCAAAAAGTGCTGGATACGTCCGGCTTCACTAAGGTGATGATCGTGTATGATGATGAGGCAACGGCCGTTTCTGCGTTCAAATAAAGGTTTAGTTGCAGAGTTACATCAAATTTCTAGCGGTTACTTTGCTGCTTCACCACCCATTAACCAACCTGCGATTTAATTCATGAAAAAAACCTCCATGCAAGGCTTCGGCCTCTTTAAGGATACCAGCAACCGGCAGCATTTTGCGGCTGGGGATGTGATCTTTCAGGCGGGTGACTTTTCAGACAGCATGTATGTTGTTGTCGAAGGCGAACTGAGTTTTTCTCTGCAAGGCAACGAAGTTGATCGCATGAGTGCCGGAGATTTATTCGGCGAAATGGGCATGGTAGAAAATCGGCCGCGCAATGGCACAGTAACGGCCATGACCGACTGCACCCTCATTCCTATCGATCGCATACACTTTGCCGTCCTCATACGCCAACACCCTGGCTTTGCCACCCGTGTCATGTCGGTCATCTCGGCGCGGCTGCATCGACGTACCGAGGGGGAAGTCAAACGACGAGCGCTGGAACGAGAATTGGCGATTGGGCGTAAGATGCAATTGTCCTTACTGCCGCAATCCACGCCACAAATCCCAGGCTGGCAGTTTGCAACCCATTATCAATCCGCCTGGCAAGTTGGTGGCGATTTTTACGATTTCATCTACTTAGAAGATGATCCCACAAAGCTTTGTCTTGTCATCGCCGATGTGACCGGCAAAGGGGTGCCGGCGGCGCTTTACATGGCTGTGGCACGCACATTAATTCGCGCTGAAACAAGCAAAGAGCATTCACCCGCACGCGTATTGCAGCGCGTCAATGAACTCATCCTCAACGATAACTGCTCACCACTTTTCTTCAGCGCACTTTATGCCGTTTTGGATGTCGAGACAGGGTTGCTGCGCTACGCGAGTGCAGGTCATGATCCACCGCTTTGTCTGCGACGAGCCAATGGAGAAGTCGAAGTGCTGCCCGCAAAAGGCTCTTTACTGGGAGCATTTTGGGATGCAGCATACAGTGAACAAGAGACGGTTTTAGCCAGCGGTGATGCATTACTCCTCTATACAGACGGCATCAGTGAGGCGCGGGATGCACAGAGAGGGTTCTTTGGCGAAGAACGCTTAAAAATAGTCTTTGCTACCGCTGGTGAATGCAGCGCTGAAGAGATTGTGCGGGGGTTAGTAACGGCCGTTGACGAATTTACCGGCTCCGTCGATCAAGCAGATGATTTAACACTCTTAGTCGCTAAGAGAAACAGCTAGAAAGCTTGTCAGCTAAGGATTCGTTTACAAATAACTTTTGATTTGACAAAGCGACTCCGCGAAGGTTTGCTCGTTTGCCAATGTCCAAAGTTAAAAACGGGCAAACCCTAAGGGCTGAGATGCTGACCGCCCACCAAAGGTGTTTTATGTGTCGTAATATCAAGACATTGTACAATATCGATCCACCTGTAACCGAAACAGAAGTTTATGCGTCTGCGCTGCAATTTGTTAGAAAGGTGAGCGGATTCCGCCAACCTTCTAAAGCCAATCAAGCGGCGTTTGAACAAGCCACAAGCGAAATTGCAGCGATTACCCAGCAGCTGCTGGCCAGTTTGGAAACGACCGCACCACCCCGTAATCGAGAAAAAATGGCCGCCAAAGCACGCGACCGTAATGCCAAACGGTTTCCCCCAAGCCAACAGCCGATCCTAGATGACAGCAAATGAGTGCTGCTTCAAAAGACAGTCCAATCTTACTTGACAATCATATTCACCAATGCTAAACTAAATTGATAAATATCAAATTAGTTTCAACAAGGTGATACCATGGATCAAGAAAGTGCCTATGTAGAAGAATTGTTGGCGTTTTTCAAAGCGTTGTCCAATGCTAACCGGCTAAAAATTGTGGCGCTGCTAGCCAAAGAACCTTTATCCGTAGAAGAAATGGCCGAAATTTTAGGGCTAAACTCATCTACAATTTCACATCATTTGTCAAAACTGACACAGGTAGGCTTGGTAACCGCACGTCCAGAGAGCTATTACAATGTGTATTCGCTGGAGCTGCGTGTTTTGTCTGACATGGCAGAGCGCCTGCTCTCAGATGATATGCTGCCAATTGTAGCCGAAGATGTCGATATTGATGCTTATGATCGTAAGGTTTTAAATACATTTTTAGATACAAACGGCCGTTTAACAGCATTCCCAGCCCAACAAAAGAAAGAAGAAGCCATTTTGCGCCATATCGTCAAGGTGTTTGCCCCAGGGCAGCGCTACAGTGAGAAAAAAGTTAATGCAATGCTGTCCCAGTTCAACGAGGATACTGCCCGTTTGCGGCGCGACCTCGTGGGGCTAGGGTTTATGCAACGTGAAGGGGGCGGTGGTGCTTACTGGCGTATGGAGATCAAATGACAAAACAACACTATCTAGACATTTCACAAGAGGCTTGAACAACCTTCTTCTCAAAAAATATTACCGGTGTAGTTACGATGCTTAATCTGCTGTGCTTCCGTAATGAAGCCTACCTGGCAGGTATGGGACATCGCACAGCTGCGGTAGAAGATTCACGCTTGCTGCCGGTTATTGAATCGAAAACAGCAGCCAAACCACCAGGGTAATCGCGATCTGGTTCCCCGGTGGAATCAGGCATCATCGGGTGATTCCACCGTCACAGTCAGGATTTCAAGGTCATTGCCACCACTAATTTGCGTAATTGGTGATTGGCAGATTGGGCAGCGCATCGACTGTAAGTTTGTGAGCGGGCGTTCCAGGTTACATTCAGCGCAATAACCGGTGGCTTCGACAATTTGAATGTCTAGTTTAGAACCTTGTAGCAAACCGTTTTCAGTTGCCATATCCCAGCAAAATTGTAAGGCTTCAGGGACGATACCGGTGAGAGTGCCAATTTGGATGGAAACGGCCGTTACCACCAAACCCTCCTCTTCTCCTACCAACTCCTGATCAAGCGCTTCGACAATACGCAAAGCAACTGACAATTCATGCATACAAGTTAAGCAGCAACCGCTTTTTTAGCTTCAAATTGATCAACTAGAAAAGCCGTCCATGCATCAATACCAAACCCTTTCTTCGCCGAGGTTTTGAAAATAGGCACACCAGGGCGCACTTCGTGGATATTTCGTTCCAACAAAGCGACATCACATTCAACCGCTGCTGCAATGTCCATTTTATTAATCACAACTACATCACAGGTGCTGATCAGAGTAGGATATTTAAGCGGCTTATCTTCACCTTCTGTTGTGGCAATGAGCATTACGCGCATATCTTCGCCCAAATCGAAATCACCCGGACAGACTAGATTGCCGACATTTTCAATGAACAAGAAGTCCAACTCTGCCAAATCCCAATCCTGAATGGCATTCTGCACCATATCTACCTCTAGATGACACATGGTGCCAGTGAGGATTTGTTTGGCTAAGGATCCACTTTTGGTTAAACGCCGGGCATCATTTTCCGTGGCTAAATCCCCGGTAACGGCCGCAGGCATATAATTTTTGCGTAATTCCTGCATGGTGGCTTGCAGCAGTTCAGTTTTACCTGCGCCGGGACTGCTTACCAGATTGGCAACAAAAACGTTATGTCGTGCAAACTCATCGCGTAAGTTTTGGGCCATTTGATCATTCTTGCCCAATATTTTCTTTTTGATATTGAAGATTTTTGTTTCTGTCATAATTTTAATTTTGCCATAAACGGCCGTTTTCAACCAACAGTTACTCGCTCTACAAAAACGTGGCTATTGCAAAAAACGTAAAGTGGGTTGTTTTTGTAGGTCAACACGATGTGTCCAGGCCAAAATAAGCGTAGTCCCCAACCACACACCCATCAAAGTTGTTTCAGCTCCGCTAATAAACAAAAAAAGCAACACAGCAGCCATGCCTAACATGACTGCCCAACCTTCGATCGTAAAAATGAGCAAACCAATGCCAAAGGCAATTCCCATAACCATGGGCACCTGGTAGAGTGTTAAACCGGCCCAAATGCCAAAACTGACTGCTAATGCTTTACCGCCTTTGAATTTGAGGAAGGGTGAAAAAGCATGGCCGAGAATGGGTGCGAGTGCGGTTCCCGTTAACCACCAACCTTCAATCCCCAATGCATAAATCGCAATCCACACCGGAATCGCGCCCTTAAAGCCATCAAGCAGCATGGCCAGCGTGCCCCAAAACTTGCCACCCACTCGAAACACATTACTCGCACCCGGATTGCCATCTCCATACGTGCGTATATCGGTATGCAGCACAAGCATGCCCAGCCATAACGAAAGTGGCATAGAGCCAGATAAATAGGCGATAAACACCCACAAGGCAGTTAACATAACATCTGTTTATCTCTGTACCATCTCTGATTCATTGGCAACAGTGCCCGAATGTGTAAAACGTTGGCGCATATCACCGATGCGACCATGACTTTCGCGGGCCAAGACAAGCACAACCCCAAATGTTAGCAATATATTCGTCAACAAAAAGAAGATAAATTCCTCGATGGGCAAAACGCCGCCCAAGAAAATATTCAACGATTTCTGAGGATTAATTGTCCAGGTTCCCCAACCTATTGCCAGCGCATCAGCCGTAGCCAGATAAAGCGTCATGGGTACAATTGTCCAGAGTACAATGCGCCGGTAGCGCCAGAGAATGTCAGCGCCAAAAGCGAGTTGTAAGGCAATCGGTGGCAATGCCCAGCCAAGTTCCAATGCCAGATAATTGCCCGGCTGCCAACTGACTGCCAGGATGATAACGGAGATCAACCAAATAACGGCCGTTCCCCCCACACTCCATACCCGCAAGCGCACAGGTGCATTCGCTGCAGAACTTACCACCTTAATACGACACGCTAAGAAAAGCATCCACAGCGACGCTAGAATCGGTTGCAAAATGAAAAATGTATACTCTTCAATCGGCACCCATCCGATGGTAAAACCGGTTACTAATTCAGGGTCATACCACCATACACGGGTAGCCACTAAATAATTATCCCAAAGGGTTGTATACAATAAAGCGATCACGATATGTAATGTAATGGCTGCCCAGACCGGCCAACTTTGTAAGCGCTCAGGCAGTTGTTTACCACGGCGTGAATCTAACCAGTTCATACCGGCAAAAATCAGGATGGGCATCACTAAAAAAATCAATAAAAATCCAAAATAAGTCATAATGTCATTCGGTCTCTAAAAAAATTTGGACGAGGTTATACAGTTCTACCTTTCCAGGGAATACCACGACCTAATACGCGGTTTATCAAGCCCCAAACGCCGGCCAACTGCACAAACAATGCACCGACGGGGGCGAAACAAGCCAGCCAACCGGAACCAAAACGACGCGACCATGGCCAAATGGAGGCAACGGCCGTACCCCAAGTAACTGGAATCCACGGCCAACGCAGACGCCCACCGAGCACACCTGCAATTGTCAACAACGGGCTCATCAACGCTGTGATAAAAATAACGGTTAACACGGAGCTTAACCCCGACCAGCGCAATGAATCGGCGCTGAGTCGTGACAAGCCATGCCACATTTGGCGGTCATTTGCATACATGCGCACGGCTGCGATACGGCTGCCATGTAAAATTGGTACCTGATAACCGCCTTTTTTTAGGTGATGGCCCAGCGCAACATCTTCCAGTGCTTCCTGCCGCACAGCCGCAAAACCATTGCTTGTCACGTAGACATCCCGCCGCAGCAAGATATATTGGCCATTCAGATGGGTGTGTTTTGGGGGCAAACCGGCAAACAGACCGGCGAATGCAGCCGTGAGTGCCAGGCGATCCGACAGTCCACGTGTTTCTTGCTTTAACCAAAGACTCAAACCATCCAAGCCATTGTCGGCTGCATAGCGTATGACATGCGCAACTCCCTCAGGGTGGTGGACGGTGTCGGCATCGGTGAAAAGCAGCCATTCACCTTGTGCGATTTGTGCGCCTTGGTGACATGCATTCGGTTTACCATACCAGCCGGCAGTCAGTGGTCCCAAACTGAGTACCCTGGCATGATGGATTTGGGCAACAACGGCCGTTGCGTCCTCCGAATTGTCATCCACGACAATAATTTCGTATTGACCAGGATAAATAATAGCTTGCAACGAAGGCAGCAAGCGTTGTAGATTTTCAGCCTCATTACGCGCCGGGATGATTATCGACAAGGACGGCAGTACCTGGCCTATAGATGCAGCTGTTACTGTGCGGGTAGCACGATAGCGGCGTTCGGCGCGTAAAGCTAAGGGCGGGGCCAAAAACGAAAATGCAGCCGTGCGCTTCCAGGAATCAAGCATGATATGCTCGCCTTTGGACTAACATTTTCACACTCGGTCGCGGTTCTAACGTAGCGCCCATGTGCGGTTTGATTTTGTCAGCATTCAGTAAAGTCAGGTCAAACAACTGCAAGATACGCGCCAAGACCACCTTCGATTCGACCTGTGCAAAGGCAGCACCAATACAGTTACGCGGACCACCGCCAAAAGGCACATAGGTTAAGGGGGGTTGATGGCGTTTGATATGGCGTTCAAAACGCGCTGGGCAAAATTGTTCTGGATTATCCCAATATTTTTTGTCGCGATGTGACAGATAAATTGAATACATCACTCGCGACCCTTTGGCCACGTCGTAGCCGCCAAGCTGCAAATCCTCAGCCGCAGCCCGATTACCAATATGGATGGGTGGGTACAAACGCAGCACTTCTTTGATGACCTGATCCAGGTAGCGTAATTGGTTAATTTCGTCCAATCTAGGTGGCCGGTCCGCAGTGACAATGACCCCATCAATTTCAGCGACAACTTGCGCCATCTCTTCAGGATGCGTCCCCAGGAGATAGAAAACCCAGGCCAATAAGGCCGTTGAAGTGTCATGACCGGCGATGAGCATAGTCAGCATTTGGTCACGAATCCGATCATCATCGAGACCAGCACGAATCAATTCGCCTAGTAAATCACCAGGGTCAACAGGCATTTTGCCGCTTGCCAACTCTCCACGCCGCACCTGAATCACCTTATAGAGATAATCATCGAGCATTTTTAACGATTTGCGATAAGTAGGTCGCGGCATATCTGACCACATAATCCAGGCACCTGGCGAGATATAATGAATTGCTTTCAGTATCGGCTGCCAAAGTCGTTCCAAATCAGGGGCAAACTCTACTTTGAACATCGTGCCCATGAGGATCAATAGGGCAACTTTGCGCATTTCAACGAGCATGTCTTGGATACGGCCGTCTGCCCAATTAGCAATGACATCATTGGTGTATTTCCAGAAGCCAGCGATATGGTTGTTGACATGACGGCGCTGCAAGGGTGGATCCATGATGCCGCGATAATGGTCATGTTCCTCGCCATCAACGACCAAGACCCCATGCCGCAGTAAACGTGTTACAGGATCGCCCTCTGGCCGCCAAAGGAACTTCTCACGATCACTAACCATAATTTGGCGATTGGTCAAGGGACCAATCGCAACGGCCGGATTGAAAACCGGCATGGTGATTTGAAAAACATCGCCAACATGTTCATGCATTAGTGTAAGCGCGGTTAATAAAGACCGTTTCCTAAAAAGACCTTTGAGTATTTCCAGGCCGGATTCGGGATCGGCTACGGGCAGTGGACAAGCAGGTTGGGTCATGAAATCGCCTAATTATACGCGTGCCTTTACCAAATCCGGTTTTGTGGTGTAACGGCCGTTTCTCATCGGCGGTCTCACTGGCAAAGGATCACTGCTGGTTATTAACTCTTCCGCGATCCTAGACGAAGAAAGTACCCCAGGCAAGCCAGCTCCCGGATGTGTGCCTGCTCCCACGAAATAAAGGTTGTCGAAATCCTCAGAACGGTTATGTGGACGGAACCAGGCAGATTGGGTTAAAGTAGGTTCAATCGAGAATGCTGAGCCTTTATAGCTGTTTAAGTCATTTTGGAAATGTAACGGATCGATATAATGTTCAGCCACGATATTTTCTTGCAAATCGGGCAAATAATTGTCTTCAAGAAACTGCATGATAGCATCGCGGTATGGTTTCGCTGCGGTTGTCCAATCAACGTCTGCGTCTAAATGCGGTACGGGCGAAAGTACATAAAAGGCTTCATGTCCTTCAGGTGCCATTGATGGGTCGGTCAAGGTGGGCATATGCAAATAAAGTGAAAAATCTTCGGGCAAAATTTTGTTTTTGAAGATGTCTTTTAGCAATCCTTTGTAACGCTCACCGAGAATGATGTTGTGATGTGCTAATTTACCATCGTTATATCGCTTTTTTGTGCCAAAATAGATGACAAACAACGACATACTGTAGCGCGTCAACTTTTGCCAGCGTGTATCTGAATTACGCAAGCCACGTGCTTTACTGGGGATCATGTGCATATAAGTATTGGCCACATCGGCGTTTGAGATTACATGATCGGCATGATGCACGCTGCCATCAGCCATACGAATACCAGCAGCGGTACGGCCGTTGACCAAAATTTCATCCACCTCGGCGTTGAGATGGAAACGGCCGCCTAATTCTTCAATCAATTCTGCCAAAGCATTTACCAACGCCCCTGTTCCGCCCATCACATAATGGATACCCCATTCGCGCTCCAAATAATGAATCATCGCGTAGATCGAAGGCGAATCAAACGGATTGCCACCAATCAACAAGGGGTGGAATGAAAAACAGCGCCGTAAAAATTCGTTTTGGATAAATTGGGAAGCATAATCATATACCGATTTTTGCGACTGCAAACGAATCAAATCTGGCGCAACCTTTAACATATCGGTCATATTCAAAAAAGGTTTATCCGCTAATTCGACAAAGCCTTTTTCAAAAATCGCCTTGGTTGTACCCATAAAACGGGTGTACCCTTCTTTATCCGTCGGGTTCCATTGGTCGATTTCATTGAGGATGAATTCGGGATCATCGTTGTAATCAAATTTGCGTCCTGTATGGTCAAATATACGATAGAAAGGGTCGAGCGATTCAAATTTGACATAATCCTCGCGACGACGTCCCGCTAATGTAAAAATATCATCAAACATGAACGGTGCTGTTACGACTGTGGGACCACCATCAAATTTGAAGCCATTCACATCATAGACATAGGCACGTCCGCCAATTTTGTCCCGCTTTTCAAAAATCTCAACAGCATAACCTCGTGCGGCTAACCGGGCTGCTACACCTAATCCACCAAATCCACTGCCAATTACAATTACCTTTTTTGCCATCTTTACCCTCATTGTCTTGGAGAGCGTGCCCCAACTCAAAATTCCTAAAAATGTTTTGTTCATCAATGAGTACAAGCGTAACATAGATTAAATAGATTGTCAATATTTTGCACAGATAATTAAGTATATTTATGCTTAAAGAATATTAACAGACCGTTTTGCACAGGTTTTGAGCAGGATTTGTTGCTGGTTTTTAACCCCGTATCTGGAAAAAATAATGGTTTGACCATTACTGTTTGCGCGGGTGCAATGTCATTTTCATGCCGTAGCGCGGCCGCATCGTCACCGCAATTTCGGTGGCAACTGGATGGTCAGGAACAAGACGCAGTTCATAACGTTGAGCGATAAGTGCCAACAAAAGGGGCCCTTCGATCAAGGCGAAATTAATGCCGATGCAAATGCGTTGGCCGGCACCAAATGGGAGATAAGCCAAGCGATGCCGCCCTTTTTTGCGTTCGGGTGTGAAGCGGTCAGGATCAAATGCAGTGGGATTTTGCCAAAATTCGGGGTGATGGTGAATGTTGTAGATAGAAACCACCACGTTCGACCCGGCCGGAATAAGATAATCGTGGAAGATTGTATCTGTCAAGACAACACGTGGGATGGCAGTGACAGGCGGGTAATGGCGCAGCGACTCATCAAAAACTTGTTTCGTATAGGGTAAATTGGGCAGATCAGCCATAGTTGGCGAACGGCCGTTTAACACCGAATCCACCTCTGCCTGCAATCGTTCTAAAATCTCAGGATGCTGCGAGAGTAGATAAAATGTCCAGGTCAGCGCATTGGCGGTCGTTTCATGACCGGCCGCAAAAATGGTCAAAACTTCATCACGTAGTTCTATGTCATGCATACCCTGCCCTGTCTCTTCATCGCGTGCTTGCAGCAGCATATCGAGCAAATCATCATGGGCTGCATTCGTCTGCCTACGCACCTCAATAAACCCATAAACAATCTCATCAAGCGTACGCATGGCAGCTTTGAAAGCCCGATTTTCACGCGTTGGCCAACTCAACGGCGGCATAAATGGATTTTGGATGTGATGGAAGGTGAACTGAACGGCCGTTGTCATCGCCGGCCCAATCTTATCAGCAGCACCTAAAACATCGGCCGTAAACATCGTCTGGTTAATCACATCCAATGTCACCCGGCGCATCTCGATTTCAATATCAACCGCCTGGCCTGATTTGAAATCAGTGTCCCAATGTTTGACTAAACGCTCACCGGCTGCCGTCATTTTGTCACCCATGCTGACAATGCGCTTTCGATGAAAAATAGGCTGCATCATGCGCCGCTGACGGGGCCACGATTCAGGATCAGCATTGGTCAATAATCCATTGCCCACGCCCATACTCAACGGGTCACCAGTTGGCAACGCACCTGTTTTCACAAAAGTTTGGTGACCACTGACCAGGATTTCCTCTGTCAGATCAGGATGTGAAACAATGGTTAGATGCTGCGGCCCCAAATGCATATGGGCAATGTCGCCATATTGCTGCCACGCGTCATGCAACGCTTTTAGTGTGTCACGGCGTACTTCAGGGATGCTGCCGATAATGGGCATTCCTTTTGGTCCTGGTGCATAGGGAACTGAGTTACGTCGTTTGCGGGCTAGGAAATAAGCGAGGGTAAGCGTCGTAACGGCCGTTGCGCCCACACCAATTAACAACCCTTTCTTCGTTTTTACTTTCACTATTTTCTCCAGGTGTCAACAAGTATCCTGCAATAACCATTTGATTTGTCACACAGTCGAACTTGTTGATACAATCACATGCATACATCATCAAATGATACCTATACTAGTGCAGTTTTGCGGAATTGAGTAATAAGTTATTCTGTCAAACAAATCTGCAAAACTGCTTTGGTATTTCGCGCCGGCGTCATCATAAACCGTGTAAGGATTTACAGCACGAAATACTAGGATAAGGTAATGAGTTCTCAGACACAAACTTCGTTTGGACAAATTCCGTTTATTTTTCTGTTATTATGGAATCTGTTCGTTGGCTTGGTAAAAAAAGCCCCGCTAGCTATCCGATTCGCAACAATCCTTATCT
>JAGRDI010000257.1:0-14685 GCA_020432765.1 Anaerolineales bacterium
GTGACAGAATATATAGATTAGGGGTTGCCTGTTTTTAACTTTGGACAACGGTTTCGTTTTTGTCAAAGGTTATATGTAAACGAATCCTTTTTCAGACAGTGAAGGAAAATAAAAAAGTAGGCAGCCCCAAATCTAACATCGATTGCCCTGCTAAAATGACATCTAATGCAATCCGCGTGGCATGGCGATCATCCCAGGGAAATTCAGTTGTACCAAAGCACATAGATTGTTCATGGCCTTTGCCGCATACCAATACCACGTCATTCGCACGCGCCAGCGAACAAGCAAAATGAATCGCCCGCCCGCGATCTGCAACTGACCAAAAGGTTTCACCTGCGACACCACCCTGACTGCGGCAGCCGGCACGCATGACGGCCAAAATGTCGTCTAGCGATTCTGTGCGCGGATCTTCTGCAGTGAGTACGGTTAGATCGGCCTCGCGAGCTGAAATTTCAGCCATTAGCCGGCGTTTCTCAACATCGCGTTTGCCTGCGCTGCCAAATAGGGTGATGATACGGCCGTTCTCAGCCACCATCCCCCGTGCTGCTTCAATCGCCTTTTGTAAAGCGTTGGGCGTGTGTGCAAAATCAACAATTACCAGAAAATCTTGTCCCCGATCAATGCGTTCCATACGCCCGCTAATTGAGGATACAGCCGCTAAACCAGCCTGAATTGCTGGTGATGTTAGGCCAAGCAGTTGTGCCGTGGCTGCAGCCGCCAACATGTTGTAAACATTAAAAATACCTACAAGCCGTGCCTTTATGTCAACTATATCCTGGGGAGGCAATTTTAATACAAACTGTGTCGCAGCAGCCGAAAAGTGTAATTCAGCGGCCGTCACATCAGCGTCATTATGTAAAGCATAACTGCTGTGGTCAGCGCCAACCACAGCGGACAAGGCTGCATAAGAATCATCATCGCGGTTAAGTACGGCCGTTTTCGCAACTACCTGCTTGTACACATTTTCCGTAGGTGTTTGCCATTCACCAAGCTGCAAGGCCGCAAACAAGCGTGTCTTCGCCGCCACGTAGCCCGCATACCCGCCATGATAATCCAGGTGTTCGTGGGTGATATTGGTGATAACAGCTAAATCAAAATCAACCGCACCGACTCGCTGCTGAGCCAAGCCATGTGAGGTTGATTCTAGAATACAATGGGTTAAGCCGGCATCCACCATGCGGCGCAAATATCGCTGCACAACAGGCGCTTCGGGAGTCGTCACATGCAGCGCCAATGGCTCCGCCTTCTGACCAACAACCGCTTTTACTGTGCTAAGCAAACCGACCTGCAAACCAGCGTGTGTCAGCATATCGAATAAAATGTTAGCGGTTGTCGTCTTGCCATCAGTGCCTGTAATGCCGATCATCAGTAATTGACGGCTGGGGAAACCTTCCCACGCAGCCGAGAGCCATGCCAGCGCAACGGCCGTATCCTCAACAAGCAAATAAACCACACCCGGAGGCAGCACAATACCGACCTCAGCGGCCGATTTTTGCGCCAAAATCATGGAGGCTCCCTGTGTAATCGCTTGGTCAATATATGGGTGTCCGTCACTTGTTGTGCGCATGCGTGCCACAAAACAAGCTCCTGGAGCCACTTCACTGGTTTTTTCAGTCAGATGGGTCAAATCGACATCAGGTCCATTATAAAGCGGTGGCTGCGGCCAATTTGTACCGGCAACAACCGTCTGCCAATCACTCAACAACTGTTTCAAACTACGCTCCATGCTGCACCTTTGTTACAAATTTATACAGACATAGACAAACGCAAACTCGCATCTATGTTTATTACTATCCGCATCACATCGATTTTATTAACCATGATACGGCCGTAACCCCAACACACTCGCCTTTTTTAACAAACCATCAGCACCAGCGCCATTCACAGCCATCACACGGCTGGCGGCAAAATAGGGGAAATCAAATGTCACCGGGTCACCTGCTTGTAAACCAGGTAATGGCATTAAACGAGCCGTGAGCGGCTTGTCAAGACGTGTCGCCAGCGCTGCTACATCCAACAAAATCGCCGCGAGACTTGCTTGATTGATAGCGCCGGGCAGCGGCACGGTGTCCAAACCAACCCCACACACAGCCGCATAACCCAACAAATCATTGACGGTCACCATACCATCACCAGCACGCCGCGCCAATACAGAATCTTCCAAAACGGGCAGCATCAAACCGCTAAAACCACAGCGCTGGAATTGGGCGCGTCCTAATGCCTCGGTGATAAACGCCGCCGCAAACAAACTGCCAGATGCGCCTACAAAAGGCACACCCAAATCTTCCATTGCACCAGCCAGGCTTTGTGAGCTTGTTGGAAATGGAGCCAAAGAAAAATCTATGCCGTGAAAGGGGATTCGATGGGTGGCAGCGAGATTTTGGGCAACGGCCGTAATTTTTTCTGCCGCTGCCTCAACTGCCACAATCAGATTTGCGCGTGCTTCAACCAAGTTTTGGGCTGATTGGAAAGCAGTGCGTGCCAAATCGGCCGCCTCGACAGCCACAGCGAACGCAGGTTCGCCTCCACGATGATACGCTACGGGAAAGAAAGGTGAGCCGGGAGGGCAATTTGCCAATGCCGTAAAATATAGGTTGCCAAATCCATCGGCCGTGATTGTTGCAGCACGTTTGATAACATCGGCCACAGCAAAACAACGCGCCACATCAATTTGGCCTTGTGTATTAGCTATTTCTGCAGTTGTAAAAAGCACATCAGTCGCTGCTAACAATGCCGGGATTATGCGCAGCCATTGCGCATCATGCACCAATTTAACCGGGCCAAGTGCAATATAATCTGCTCCTGCCGCTTGCCAACGTTGGGCGAAAGCCGCTGCAGCAGTCTGAATTGCAGCAGGTTCTAATCGAGTCACTCCCCACCAATCAGGAAAAGGTGGTGTTGCGACACGTGTCGTTTGCATAGGAAAGGGAAAAGCTGTGCGTGCTTCTGCGAAGAAAACAGAGGCTTGCATAGCCGCAAAATCTGGGTCACAAAATAAAGTTATTGAACGAATTTCCATAATCTACATAAAAGTTGACAGAAACGAGAAGCCCGTTAGAATGCGCTTTATGAGTAGAGAGCAAGAAACGGCCGTTGCTGCAAACACTCCCCCTCAATCAAAACCAAATGAGGGAAAAAAAAGCAGACAAACAAAATCGAAAAAATCGCGGAAAAAGCCCAAGAAAACCCCGTCGGAATTAAATGTTATTTCACGTTTTGCAACTTGTGGCCGTTGTAGTTATTTGTTAACTGCTTATCGTCTTACCCGTGACCCGGCAGATTTTACAACGGCCGTTCATAAAATCAAAAGCAACTGGTTGACACTCACTTTGGATACAAAGTTGTGTAAACTCGTCAACCACACCTATGGCGTGCGTTTTGATATTGAAATGTTCCGCGTAGAAAGCTGCTGCCCAGAATGCCGCCGCGCATTTGTGTGCAAACTAGATGACAGTGACAATACCCCCCCCTATTTCCGTATCAAGATTTAGTGCAATTGATTGATAAACGCGGATAGTAAACAAATCTACGGTAATTACGGCTAAAAATCAACTTGAGCCAAAAAAGTATACTGATACGTTTACTGTCGAGCTAAAACCAAAGCTGATAGCGAATGAAAACGATCATTCGAGGATGTCCACAACGTCATCTATTTTGCATTTCTAGCTTGACGCTCCCCCCGCACCTGCGTAAACTCTAGATAGACAGTATAAGACATGTAAGGTACGTGAATTAAATAACTTTTGGTTTATGATTGTTCCTTTAGTGTCTACAATGGATGCTATTCATGACCACAGCCACAATCCCCAATATGAAAAATACCTTGAAGTCTGCGGTGAAACCGGTCAGTTATTATATGACACGGCCGTATCGACTCTTCCACGAGTATGACCGTGCCAACTTCCGCCCGGACTTCATGGCTGGCTTAACTGTCGCCGTGATTTTACTGCCACAAGCGATCGCCTTCGCCATTATTGCCGAACTGCCGCCGGCCATGGGTTTGTACGCGGCCATTGTGGCTGGCATTGTCGGTGCGTTGTGGGGCTCCTCCAATGAAATGCACAATGGTCCCACAAATGCGATTTCGCTGCTGATCTTATCTACTCTCTCCATCATCGCCATTCCCGGATCACCTGAATATATTATCGCTGCAGGCATGCTGGCGGTGATGGTTGGCGTTTTCCAGCTGATCATGGGCTTGGGGCGTTTGGGAGTGTTGGTCAACTTTGTTTCCCATTCTGTGATAGTCGGGTTCGCCACAGGTGCAGGTGTGCTCATCTTCATTAAACAGATCAAGCCCTTGTTGGGTCTCAATTATGAAGCTGATAATATCTTGCAAACGATCACAGGTGCGGTGGTTTACGCGCCAGATACAAATATCCCCACAACGGCCATCGGCATTGGCACAATCATTCTAATTGTCGTTTTAGGGCGCATCAACCCCAAACTGCCCAGCGCGCTCATCAGCATGATTTTGTCTGCAGGTGTGGTTTTTCTGTTTAGCCTCAACAACGCGGGTGTGTCAGTGATAGGCGAACTGCCAAGTGGTTTACCGCCACTGGCCGATCTGCCGCTGACAGATTTTGCATTGATCCGTGAATTAGTTATTGGCACAATTGCGGTGGGTGCTATCGGACTTGTGAACAATGTCGCGATAGCACGCTCATTGTCGGCACAAACAAAACAACGGCTCGACAATAACCAGGAATTTGTGGGTCAGGGAATGGCTAATTTGTTTTCTGGGCTGTTTTCCGGCTTTGCGGTGGCAGGTTCTTTTTCACGTACGGCCGTTAACTTTAGAGCTGGTGCCAAAACGCCTATCTCCGCTATTTTATCGAGCCTGTTTTTGCTGGTTTCGCTCTTTTTCCTGGGGCCATTTGCCCGTTATTTGCCGCGTTCTGCACTAGCAGGTGTGTTGATCGTAACAGCCGTGCGGATGATTGATGTACCTGAAATTAAGCGAATCTTGCGCGGCGCCCCTGGTGATGCCGCCATTATGGTTGTGACGTTTTTTGGTACATTATTTTTAAATTTGGAAACGGCCGTGCTCCTCGGCATCACGCTCTCATTTGCCCTTTACGTCATGCGTACCAGCACACCAAAGGTGCATGCTGTTTTACCCGACGAAAGCTTTCGCCATTTTTATCACCAACCAGACCGCGATTCATGCCCTCAAGTTGCCATCATCGAAATTTTAGGCGGCCTTTATTTCGGTGCAGTTAGCCATATCGAAGAGTTTATCAACGACTACACACAAAATCATCCCGAACATCGCTTTCTGCTCTTACGTATGCACAATGTCAATCACTGCGATTTTAGCGGTATCCATATGCTCGAAAATATTGTGCAAGGGTATCGTGCGCGTGGTGGTGATGTATTCTTGGTGCGTGTCAACCCGCGTGTGCGTCATTTGATGCAAACCACAGAGTTTGAAAATTACCTGGGCAGCGCTAATTTACAAAATGAAGATGGTGTAATCAGTAACCTTTTTAATCATTATTTAGACCCGGCCATCTGCATTTATGAATGTCCTTACCGCGTCTTCAAAGAATGTCAAAACCTGCCTAAGCGCACCGATTTGATCGGTATCAGTATGCCGCAAACTGATGAAACCATCCCAATCAAAACCATCAAACCACAAGAGTTATGGGATCAATTACATTTGTCCGCCAATACAGAAATGCCCATTGTCGTTGATGTACGTGAACCCCGCGAATTTCGGCAAGGCCACATCGTCGAAGCCCATTCGCGCCCGCTCTCACGTTTGTTACGCGAAAGATCGGGCATTGATCGTCAAAGTAAGCTCATTTTTGTATGTCGCAGCGGCCGGCGCAGTCGGCGCACTGCCCAAATCGCCCTAACACGCGGATATGAAAATGTGGCGATCTTAGATGGTGGCATGCTGGCGTGGCAAGCTGCCGGCTTGTTAACGGCCGTTTCTCTCTACGAGAAAGACAATACCGATAATAAACCGCCCAGTCAATATCAAACTGATCCACTCAACGAGGAGTCTGTGTTATGACCACCCATCTCCCTTCCCGTAATATTGGCCTAGACCTGGTACGTATCACCGAATCCACTGCTTTAGCCGCCAGCCGCTGGATTGGCTCCGGCGATTACCATGGTGTGCATATCGCTGCCTGTCAGGCGATGTCAAACGCAATTAAAGAACTACACATAACTGGACAAATAATCATTGGCGAAGAAACACGCATTGAAGGCCAAGCCTTATTGTGTGGTGGTACACAAGTAGGTGACAAGCACAAAACAGGCGTTGACCTCGCAGTTGACCCTATTGATGGCACCAACCTGCTCATCAAAGGACGACCTGGCGCAATCTCTTTGATGGGGACCGTACCGCAGGGTTCCCTATGGTCACCTGGGCCAGCTCAATACGTGGACAAACTAATCGTTGATCGTGAAGCTGCCGATGTATTAGTGCCCGAATGCATGGACGCACCCGCCGCCTGGACATTATCTCTCATTGCCAGAGCCAAAAACAAAGCCGTGCGCGATCTGACCGTGGTTGTTTTGGCACGTCGTCGGCATCAGGAATTAATCGATGAAATTCGAGCCACAGGTGCACGCATATTCCTACAGGAAGAAGGAGATGTCGAAGGCGCTTTATTAGCTGCTTTGGTTGACACTGGCTTCGACATCCTGATGGGAACTGGTGGTGCTACTCAAGGTGTACTTGCAGCCATCGCCGTTAAAGCCTTAGGCAGCAAAATGCTCATGCGCCTCGCTCCCAATGACATGGAAGAACGCGAAATGATCGAAGCAGTTGGCCTGGATACAAAAAAAATATATACCTGCGATGAATTGGTAAAAAGTAATGAAATCGCCTTTGCCGCCACGGGTATCACTGCCAGTCCACTGCTGCCAGGCATTACTATACGCGGTAATTATGCCCATATGCATTCGTTGTTAATTCGCTCAGAAACCGGCACGCGTCGCCATATCCACACCGAATATCTACTGTCAGATTGATTCGTAATTATTTGTTTACTATGTCCCCCGTTCTCTTTTTTTATCACATCACATAAAATTCCACGCCCTTGCCGCTTGGCAAAATCCAGCCGTAATCACTACCGTAATATTCAGGCTTAAAAATATAGGCTGAACTATTTTATTTAATCTATCTTTTGATCTGGGGTCTGGCGAATTCTAGACATGTCTGCGAACAAATTGATCATAAAACCTGACATGTCTCCTCTAATAAAATAAAAACGCCAGTGTCCAGTTTTGATCATGAAACAGACACTGACCAGTATTCTAAAAATCATTTACAGCACACTGTTTTTGTCAATAATTTGTTTACTATCGATGGCCTCTGCCCCCAAGCAGATACGGCCGTCAACACCAATCCCAGATATTAGCACCTTCAGGATCATAACACCCGGCGAAATTGAAAAATACAACAAATTTGAGATCGCTTTTGACATCAACTCCACGGCTTCAAATCCCTATTTGCCTTACGATGAAAATCCACCCGCCGGCATTGAACTTGCTGCAGGTATCACAGTTGATGCCCACTTTTTACCACCGAGTGAAAATGATTGGAACCATGCAAAAAGCGTGCCTTGTTTCTATTATCAACCGGTAGAAGAAGTAGGAATCGAACCAAATAATAGTTTATTACCACGCGGGGCTGCAGAATGGCGCTGTCGTTTTGCACCTGAAGAGATTGGTGTTTGGCAATTTAAGGTCAGTAAAACAGATGTCAATGGTACCTTCGAAACCGCAGCTGATGTTTTTAACAGCATTGATTGCGCCACTGAATCCTGTAAAGGTTTTGTAGGCGTGTCACCAACCCACCCCCAATTTTTCGCGTTTTCAAATGGCGACCCATTTATCACCCCTTTGGTCAGCATGGAACAAAACAATCCGTTCAACACCTTGTCAGCCATCAGAAATAATATTCCAACCCTCGGAAACAATGGCATACGCTTTGTGCGTTGGTTTCCCACGGGCGAAGGTGCCAATATGTTTGTCGCTCCATTTGGGGATACATTACGTATCAATTGGGCGTTTGGGGACAGCTATACTCTTTTTGATGATGTCGATACAGAAGCTGGTAAACAAACACGGTTTCGGCCGTACTTTTATGCTACCCAAAATATTCCTGTTGAACCAGGACAATATCGGTTTACATTCAGGGGCAAAGCTGTAGGTGAACAAGTTATGCGGCTGCAACTCGGTAACAATTTTGTCGATATTTGTGCCCCCGGCAACACCCATCATACAACCAATCGCGAACAGTGTGACTATTTTCAGGATGATTGGCAGAATTACACACTTGAAGCCAACATTGTGAACTCAGGCTCCATTCAAGCCGGCGTACGTGGTTTGTATGTTTCAACCGATGCGCCTGCACCGTTCAATGTCGTTCAAGATGGCGATATTGGCGTTCACTCAATGCAATTGCAACGTTATGAGGAGGATCGCGGCGCATGGAGCGCGAATTTGCTCACGCGCAGCGATCCCGATACCCATACCTATATTGACCAGATTAGCGCAGCCAAATTAGATGAAATTTTTGCACTGTCAGAACAATTTGGCATCTATCATAAACTGCCTTTGTTCCATAAAAACGACGAGCTGCTTAATCGTATGCTAGCAGATGGTTCTTTCGGTAAATATGACAATACAAATCACAATTTTTACGCGAGTGAAAATTTACCTGCCCGTTGGTATCAAGAAGCTTATGCACGTTATTTTGTCGGGCGTTGGTCATATTCAACTGCGCTGCATTCGCTAGAACTGGCAAATGAAACCAATCCCTGGGACAGCGCCAGTCAAACAGCAGGCTTGAATTTGGCGCGGTTTATCCATGCCAGCGCTCCTCGCCATATCATGATGAGCGATTCGTTTTGGCACAGTTTTCCGACCGATTTCTGGTCTGATCCAGATATGGATTATGCAGACAAACATTGGTACACAAAGGCAGATAGCGATAATGGGGAATTGGTGAGTTTGATTTATGACGATTCGGCGGCTTATGTGCGTGAATGTTGGCAGCGTTTTCATGATTACCAAACTTTGTTAACAACGCCTAAACCCATTCTACGTGGCGAAGGGGGTGTATGGGACACAGTCAATTGGGGACAGCACACTGATGTCGCTTTAGAACCAACCGGAACATGGTACCATAAAAAATTGTGGGCCCACTTAGGCACGCTGGCATTTAGTTGTGATGGAGAATGGTATCCGCGTTTATTTATGCCACCCAACGCGGGTATGTTTCCCAATGACAGATTGAATCTTGGCGATATGTTTGCTGCTTACGAAAATTTCATCCAAGCTGAACCGTTGAACAATGGCGCCTATGTAGAAATTGGTACGGATCTGACAGGCGATCAACAAGTTTTGTACACAGAGGATAGTGGTAACATCCGTGCATGGGGAGTGCGGGATAGCAAAAACAAACGTGCTCTATTGTGGATTGATAACGCAGAACATACCTGGAGGAATGTGGTCGATGGTGTTTCGATTACGCCAGGCAGCGCTACCTTAACCTTGCAAGGATTAACACCTGACATTTATGTAATTGAGGTTTGGGACACGCACGAGGGGACGGTCACCTCTTCCTCAACCGTTTTTGTGAGCCAAGATGGGAAATTAGCCTATACCGTAACAGACCTGGCGACAGATGTCGCACTTAAAATCAGAGGCATTCGTCCACCGCAAACAATTAATGATCTTACTATTTCACCTGCCGGAAACGGGATCATTTTGGATTGGACGGCCGTTTCCAGCAACACGAATGGCGACCCTACCATAATCAATCATTACAATATTTATCGTAGTACAATGCCCTATTTTTTACCAACTGCGTTTTATCTTTTTGCCAGTACAAACGCAACAGACTTTACGGACGTGGATATTTTGCTGGATTATATGCATAATTACAATTATCTGGTAACGGCCGTTGACACCCAAAACAACGAATCAAACCAATCAAACCACGTTGGTAAACATGGTTTCTTGCTGCAATAAACTGTTTGGCACAAACTTTGCACACATATTCTAAGAGGAATAATTACACACCTTCATTTGGCGGCTTTTCGCCATAATACTGATAATAATTGACCTTGATATTACCATTGTATAACTTGCGAACGCGATTCGGCCGGGCTCGCTTGAAATAATCTGGAAATTTACTATCAGCAGTCAAAATATAAATAGACCAGCCGTTTTTCTTGCGAAATGTCTTGTTCAAAGCAATATAAATTGCATTCAGTTCACGATAGTTAGCCATGCGACGGCCGTATGGTGGATTTGAAATCAGAACTCCATATTGGCGATCAATCCACAATTCTTTAACATCTTTCTGCTCAAAACTGATGTTGCGGCTAACTCCAGCCTTATTGGCATTGAATCGTGCAGTTTTTACACTGACCGCATCGATGTCATATCCAAATATCTGCAAATCATCATTCACGAGTTTGGCATCTTGGGCTGCACGCCTTGCTGCCTGCCATACATCTGACCCAATGAGCGGCCACTCCTCTGCGGCAAATGTTCTCTTTAAACCCGGTGCGATATTACGTGCAATCATTGCCGCTTCAATCAAAATCGTCCCCGAACCACACAGCGGATCAATTAACAATCTATCTTTCGCCCAAAAACTGAGTTTGACTAAAGCAGCCGCCAAGGTTTCTTTTAGCGGCGCATCACCACCTTCTTCGCGATAACCACGTTTATGTAAACCTACACCGGATGTATCAATGGTCAATTGGGCAATATCATCACGTATTGAAATTTTAATGCTGTACAGTGAACCCGTTTCAGAGAACGAATCAACCGCATAATGATCCATGAGGCGATCAACGACAGCCTTTTTGACAATCGACTGGCAAGTTTTGCTGCTTTGCAATGTCGATTTGACGGTCTTGGCATCCACCGGGAATTCGCCATCAACCGGAATCCACTGTTCCCAGGGCAGGGTTTTCGTTTTTTCATAAAGCTCATCAAACGTAAAAGCTTTAAATTCGGCGATTTTGAGCAGCACACGATCGGCACAGCGCAGCCATAAATTTAGGCGTGGAATGTCACTTAATTCGGCGTCAAATTCAATTTTGCCATCCGAGACGCGCAGATTTTCGAAGCCAAGTTCAGTTATTTCATTTTTGACAACTGTTTCCAGGCCAAATTTTGTAATTGCAATAAGCGTTATTTGTTCCATTTACCTACCATGACTGCCTTTGTATATGCCAATCGAAAACCTACACGTTCAATATTGCGCTGTGAAAGAGTGCCGGGCGTGGTGAGTACCAGCGCAAATTCACAACCGATTTCACGAGCCGTGTTGAGACGCACATGCAGAAGGGCTGTTTGTAATCCCTGGCGACGATAGGCCGGCAGGGTGCTCGTACCGCCCAATTCGGTGACTTTGTTATGGGTCGCCATCACACCGCCGGCGACTATTTTTTCAGCTTTACGCACCAAGTAACAGGTTGTGTTCGCACTGTAAAAATTGGGGGCTTGAATTTCAAGGCCAAGCTGGGATGGGGTCGCGGTACCTTCAAAACCCCGTGTTGTGACGTTGATCCATTCGTCAGCATCATCTGGTTGTGCTTGATGCAAAGTGGTATCGGGGGGGAGTTGGATGGGATACGGCCGTTGACCAACCTCACAAAAGTAAACATTAAAAAACTGCTCCAAACAATAACCGCGCTCCCCCAGCAAAACACGCAAAGAATCATCAGCTAAAGGACATAATTCAATTCTCGGCAGCACATGGTTTCGCCGATAAAAACGCTCGATCCTGTCAAGTGCGGCAGCGGTTATTGGGCCGGCAAAACCAATGCCGGAGGCTTTGTTGAGCGGCGATCGCTTGCCTGCAAACGTAGCAAAGCCATCAGCAACAGCCTCAATCTCACACCCGTTTTGTGGCTGCAAGTTAGCTTGCGCTCGCGTATATTCCACACTGCGCCACGAATGGGCTTCCTCAAGGCGCCGGGCAATTGTTTTATCAATAAACTCAATTGCCATAGCCTACCAAGTTCCTGCATAAAGAACTTGATAGGGTTCTAATGCTTGCGTGGTAAATGCCCAACGCAGTTCAATGAGTTGGCGGGTATGTAAAAGATCATGGGCTACCCAGGCGGCAAACATATCACCAGCTTTGATAAGTCCAAATGGCGCTGCATAAGTCGCTTCCCAATCTGGGGCTTTAAGACCGCGCAGCCAAACAAGCGATTTCCGGCGTTCAGTCTGAAATTTTTCCGACATCGTGTCAAAATCTTGTGCATTGTAATTGCGCGTCTGCACCCAGCCGACCGGATCAATGGGCGGCCAGGTTGCACCCGGTTTGTGCAAGATAGTGTCTAAGCGCGTGCGAAAATCGAGGCGCTCTTCATCGTACAAATGATGGATTACTTCTAACATTGACCAGGAATTGGCATCTGGCCGCCAACGTGCCTGTTCAACGGCAACATCAGCCACTATTGCATCAATGATCTTGGCATTATTTGCCATACGTTCGATAAAATAGATTAGATTCATAATTCCTCACAAGGTATGCTGCAAAAACCAGGTGTACAATTCGGGATTATCATAAGTTTCTGTCCAGCAATCGTGTTCGGCATCAGGATAGACGGTGAATTTCACATGTCCCCCACTATCACGCAGAAGAGTATCAACCAATATGGAGGCCTTTCCTGGCACAATTGGATCAATCGCGCCAGGAAAAGCCCAAATTCGTTGCTTTTTTCGTGTAATTTGTAACGAAAAAGACAGTTAATCTAAGAACGCCTTTATTGATTCCGCAACATTATACGGGATCCCAGGCGTAGAACCGATTTCTTCGACCGTAGCCTTGCGCAGCCCATCCAATGATCCAAACCGTCTGATCAACACCTTGCGTCGTTTTGGCCCCACACCGGGAATGCCATCCAAGATCGAAGCTGTGCCAACTTTGGCCCGCCGGTTGCGATGGCCTTCATTCGCAAAACGATGTGCTTCATCACGTACACGCTGCACCAAATACAAACTTTGTGAACGCCGTGGCAACAGTACAGATTTGGACCTGCCCGGCACAAATAGTTCCTCTTCTTGTTTTGCCAAACCAGCCAGAGGCACTTCATCAACCAGATCAAATTCCGCCAAAACTTCACGCGCCATCGACAACTGCCCTTTGCCGCCATCCACAATCAATAAATCCGGCAACAGCGCCCAGGCCGTTTCCTTTTTAATTTTGCCAATTTCGCTGGGATCATGCAGTTCGCCCGCTAATGTATCTTTATAGCGCCGAAAACGACGTGTGAGCACTTCTTTCATAGCACCATAATCATCATTGGTGACAGTTTGAATATTAAAACGCCGATAATCGCTTTTGCGTGGCGCACCTTGCACAAACACAACCATTGATCCCACCGTCTGAGCGCCCTGCGTATGGCTAATGTCGTAACATTCAATCCGCGATGGCGGTGCAGGTAAAGCCAAAGCTTCTTGCAATTCCGACATCGCCTCAACATGCTTGGAACGGTCGGCCGCCCACTGCTGCTGCAATGTTGCCAGCGTATCTTCAGCATTACGCGAAGCCATTTGTACCAATTCCTTTTTGACACCGCGTTGTGGCACTTTGATAGTGACCTTGGTGCTGCGTTTTGTGCGCAGCCATTCCTCAATCACCATCGCCTCATTGACTTCGTGCGGCAGCAGCACTTCTTTAGGAATATGTGCAGCCTCATCATAAAACTGGGTCATAAACTCTTGCAGCACATTGCTATCACTCTCGCCTTCCGTCCCATCCAGCAAAAAATATTCACGGCCAATCAGTTTGCCATGCCGGATAAAGAAAATTTGCACACACGCATCCCCTTGCTCGCGTGCAAAAGCAATCACATCCTGATCACTATCGGCTGCCGAAATAACTTTTTGCTTGGCCACAATACGATTGACCGCCTTGAGCTGATCGCGAATTTCAGCCGCTTTTTCAAATTGCAAATTGTCGGCAGCAAATAACATGCGCGCTTCCAACTGTTCAATAATACCTTCTGACTTTCCATTCAGAAAATCCATCAACTGTTGAATCATGCGCCGATATTGGGCTTTGTCAACCGCACCAATACAAGGGCCACCACACAGTTTGATGTCGTAATAAAGGCAGGCACGATCATCTTGGCCGTTTATCGTGCGATCACAGGTCAGATAAGGAAATACCTTGCGCAATAAATCAAGTGTTTGATGCACTGCCCAGACAGAAGTATAGGGGCCAAAGTAACGCGAGCCATCACGATTCATGCGGCGTGTGACAGTAACTTTCGGAAAATCGTCAGCCCAATGCACCTTGATGTAGGGGTAACGTTTATCGTCTTTTAGACGCACATTGTAATGCGGTTTGTATTTTTTGATCAGATTCATCTCTAAAAGCAGTGCTTCTAGTTCAGAATCAGTTGTGATAATTTCGATGTCAGTGATTTCACGACGTAAACGTTCAGTTTTGGTGGAATCGACAGTCGTGTAAAAATAAGAACGCACACGGCTGCGCAAGTTGATCGCTTTGCCGACATAGATGATGGTGCCAAGTTTATTCTTATGTAAATAAACTCCAGGTCTAGTCGGCAAATTATTGAGAATTTCTTGAACGTTTTCAGGAGGCGTATAAGTCATAGGGGTAATTATAGCTCAGTTTAATATTTTATTGGACACTGGCGTTTTTTATTTTACCAGAGGAGA
>JAGRDI010000257.1:14706-14940 GCA_020432765.1 Anaerolineales bacterium
AATTTGCTCACAGTCCACTCGTGGTGGAAACATGATATATCTATAATTCGCCAGGCTCCAGTATTTTATTGATCGCAAAAAACTGAAAAATGCAGAGGGAAACTGGATCAAGCATTGAACGTATAAGTTGGTTATAATCATTTCTATAATGGAACAAAAATCAGAAATACGTATGATGCTATTAACCACTGTACGTACCTATAGAGCGTCGGCTTTCCTGGCTGCGGCCGAAAA
>JAGRDI010000258.1 GCA_020432765.1 Anaerolineales bacterium
GGTGTTTGGGCGACAAAACGGGACCGGCTTGCTGCTTTGTCAAGCCACATCCCGGCATCACGCGCTTAAAGAAGTGTGAAGAGCCGGCTGATGACCAAAAGTGGGAACGCCGCCCTGTGGAACCACAAACCATACTGGTGCGCGGCTCTGTCAAATTTGAAGATGGCACACCACTGTCTGATGCCGAATTTATCTTGACAGCACCAGATGGAGAATTTCTGAACAGCAAAAAACCGGGCGCAGGTGAACAGGCATCCGGATCGGATCGCGGTCGTCCCATTCCCGATCGCACCGATGCTGCGGGCAAATTCAGCTACCCCCTTCCTACACCCGTAGGCGTCTATTCCATAGAGTTCCCTAAACTCGCCGATCCACAAGTGGTACGCGCCGCCGATGCACCACCTGCCAGTGCCAAAGGCAAAATTGTTTGCAAGCGGCTTGAACCTAAAAACAATCCGGATGAGCCGGTAGATTTTGACATCATCGTCATGCCCGCTCCCGCGCCAATTGGCGTTGCTGAACTCCAGTTTGTGACTCCCAATGATGTTGACATCCTGGTAGATTCTGTCGCGGAAGGGGACAGCGTGCGCCTCCGTGCCGACCTTCCTGGCCTTGACGCTGGGGTAACAGAAATTATTGTCGAGATCAGCAGTCACGGTACACCACCCGGACCGGGACCGGGGCCAGGCCCCAATACGGCCGTTTTAGAATTTGTGGAATCTGGCAATGTAGACATTACCGTAGACAACCTTGCAGTCGGTAATCAAGTACGGTTACGGGCAGACCTGCCCAATGTTTCATCTGACGAAATTGTGGTCGAAATTAGCAGTCATGGTAACTAAGGGCAAATACATAAGGAGAACCTAGACATGGCGACACAAGAATTCAACTACAAAGGCAGACATATTGTTATCAATGTCGCCGGAGAACAAGCCCAAATGACGATTGATGGAGAAGCGATTCCGGTCGGGTATGACAGCGTCACAGGTACGGCCGTAGCCCTGATACATCAACCTTTTGAAAGTCATGCCTCGCTCTCTGATTTGGCAATAGATTTGGTTGATAACGTCATCAATAAACGCATGTGAAAGCGTCTAATCACAAATCTGAGGATTAAATTATGGCGATTCGAAAAAGTGTTACAAATTTGACGGCTGCAGAAAAGGCTCAATTCATCACCGGTGTGAAAGCATTGAAAAAAAAGCCACCGTTTGTACTGCCTGGTGTAACCCTGACAGCTACTAATATGTATGATGCTTTTGTAGAAGTGCATAATATGTCGATGGCAACACTAACGCCTCCCGGCAACGCGACAGGACGCAACGCCGCGCATCAAGGACCGGCTTTTTTGCCCTGGCACCGTGAATTTATCCTGCGCTTTGAACGTGAACTGCAAATAGCCTTAAACGACAACAATTTTGGCCTCCCATATTGGGATTGGGCAGCAGACAGCGCTTTGGACGACCCGGCTGACTCTAATCGAACGGCAATGGCTGTATGGCGAGATGATCTCTTAGGCGGTAATGGCGACCCGGCTGACGGAAACCATGTGAAAACGGGTCCATTCGCACATAATCCCGGTGATCCTGAAAGCTGGACTATCTTCGATAATAATCCAGCTGACCGTGCCCCTTTCTTAAAGCGTGCTTTTGGAAGAGGATCGGCGCCCACTTTGCCTACGCAAAACGATGTAAACGCAGCTCTGGTGATTGATATATATGACAGATCACCCTGGGATCGGCCTGGCAGCGGCAGTAACAGCTTTCGAAATCACTTTGAAGGTTGGAATCCGCCATTAGGATTGCACAACCGTGTCCATGTTTGGATTGGCGGTTCTATGTCACCCGGAACTTCGCCCAATGATCCCGTCTTTTTTTTACATCATTGCAACTGTGATCGCATCTGGGCGCTGTGGCAAATCTGTCACCCGAATGTGCCTTATGCACCGGCAGACAATGTTGCCGACGCACCAGCGGGTCATCGCTTAAATGATAGGATGTTTCCTTGGACAGCAGCAACGGATCATCGCATTTCTGACTTGCTGGATATCACGGCACTAGGGTTCAGCTACGACGACTTCCATCGGCGCTTCGTCAAACTGCGGCGCACAACCGGAAACCGCTTTGTTTCCGATGCACTCATTCAAGTCAGCACTAATTGCAGCACACAAAACGACACGGCCGTTTCCATCTTTTTACCAGCTTCCCCAGGTGGAACCATTCGCGCCCGGCATACAGTCTCAGCAACAGAACTGCTAACCGACCAAGTAACCGTCACCGCTTAACGAAGAGATATTGGCACTATGTTATTACACCCGGCTTACAAGCTCACAATTGGTGAGAAAATCGTTGATACAACAGACGAACCGCAAGCAAGCACGGCCGTTTCCATCACCGTCAATCTCGACATGGACACCCCTGCCGACAGCTTCATGCTGGTAACCGGTCAGGTGGGCGGTTTTCAACCACAGCGCGACGAAGACGCCAAGATCGAACTCGGTTTTACCGATGATGCATTGACACAGGTGATGATTGGCAAAGTGCTAACCAGCCAGGACACACTCACCACGCGCCGCATCAACGGTCACAGTCCAGCCCACCTGCTGCTAACGACATTTGTCAACCAAACGTACGAGGCCAAAACCGCTGGACAGATTGTGACAGAGTTAGCGGCTCAAGCCGGGGTTCCCATCGCCAATGCGGAAGATGGCATCACATTTCCGGCCTATGTCATAGACGGCCGCAGCCCCATCTATAACCATATGCACGACCTCGCCGACCTGTGTGGCTTTGATCTCTATATCACGGCCGCTGGCGAGCTAATCTTTGAAAAATTTCACAATGGCAACACATTGCACATCTTCGATTATGGCAAACAGATCGTGGAATTAGAAACGCAGGCTGCGCCGGAAACGGCCGTTCAGGTTGAAGCATGGGGTGAAAGTCCCGGCGGCAGTCAGGCCGAAGAAGCATGGGCCTGGCTCACCAAAGATTTTGCTGGCCTCAAAGGCACAGCCGGTTCCGGCAGCCCGGTTATGCTGCTCGAACGTCCAGTGCTGCGCAGCGCTACAGCCGCTCAAACAGCTGCCGACGCACTATACACCCATTTTCAACGGCGTAAGCTGCGCGGTTTTTTGCTCAGCACCGGCCAACCACAAGTCAAATTAGGTGATGCCATCCAGTTACGCAACGTACCCGACGACCGCTTGAACACAAAGTTCCAGGTGCGCAGCGTGAGGCATCACATCGACAAAACCACCGGCTTTACAACCCGAATCGGTTTTCGCGCTTTATCAATATAAATGCGGCAGTGCCGCACAACGTCGGATGAAGGATTCATCCTTTATCCTTCATAATTTTTATGACAACCATCGTCAACACCCTACAACAAATCATCCGGCATGAAATGCGTGCATTACGCATCACCGAGTTAGGTGTAGTTGATGCCGTTTATCCGCACAGCAGCGCCGGCGACAACGACAATTATGGTTGCGATGTACGACTGAAGAACAGCGGTCTGCTGCTCAAACGTGTCCCCATTGCCAGCGGCCATATCGGCACCGTCGCCATTCCCAATGTCGGCGACCTGGTACTGCTGGCATTTGACAAAGGGGATGTGAATCAACCAATCGTGATCGGCCGTTTGTATAACGATGCCGACCGGCCACCGCTTAATAATCCGAATGAGATCATCTTTCGTCTACCCTTGGCAGAAGCGGATGACAAGTCTATTTTGGCCGCAATTCGCAACATTCAAGGCGGTTCCGAACCACGCGAAATCATTGCCGAAATGCCGCCACAAATTACGGTACGCATCAGCGATGGCGCTGTGCGCGCCACAGCAGGCGATACCGAAATGGTGCTCGACCAGCCCCATAGCAGCGGCGGTAAAGTCACAGTCATCAGCGGCCGTACCAAAATCATTATGAACCAGGACGGTGATGTCACGGTAGAAGCCGCCGGAAATATGACACTCAAAGCCAACGGCAACATGACTTTGGATGCACAACAAAATATCGAAATCAAAGCCGGCTTAAATGCTACCATGGAAGGAGGTCTTAATGCCGATGTCAAGGCAGGTCTGGCAGCAGCACTCAAAGGCAATTTATCGGCTACTTTACAAGGCGTGCAAGTAGCTATTAAGGGAATAACTTCATTTTCACCATGACAGCAGTACGGCCGCTGCCCTCGACAAGTTCAGTTAACGGCCGTGCTATGGACATGCTATCAAGAATGTAAATGTTCGATTTTATTTCACATTCTAAATCCAAACGAGGTTTATTATGCCGGGACCACCGGTTTCAATTGGCGCACAAGTGATCGTCACACCCGGAGCAGCTGGACCACCAGATTTAGGCACCATCGTAGCCGTTTTTCCACCTTTCATCATGGCAAACGGCATGCCACTGGCAACATCCGGCTCACTTTGCACGATGATCAACTCATTATCAGGCATTCCTTACCCACTGGTGATCGGGCCAATCGCCAGCAGCGGTGTGCGCGTAGGCGGCAAGGCGTTGGTGCGTTTGTTTGACCGCATTCCCTCACCACCCGGCATTTTGATGATTCTAGGGCCGCCCGCTGCACCATTTATCAATGATCAGTGGCCGCCATAACTTAGCTATAGATATTAAGAAAAACATTTGGGGGTTGTCGTAACGACTTTAGTCGTGGGCGCTCTCAAGCGGAAACACCGCTAAAGCGGTTACTACAAACCAAAAAAGGCACACCTATGAGCGAAGTAAACAAACGTTGGGGCACAGATATACGTCTCCTGCGTAACCTACGCAAACAAAATGACCTGAATCCCGGGCGTGATTTATACATCAGCGAACGGCTGGAGACTGGGCTTGTCGATTTAGGTACGCTAACGGCCGAGGACAATCTGAAACAAGCGCTGCTGCTGCGCTTTTTGACTCGCGTTGGCGAATTGACCATCTTAGGACACCCGGATTACGGATCGCGCCTATTTGATCTAATTGGCGAACCTAACACGCCTGGCAACCGTAACCGCGCCAAGCTGTATGTGCTGCAAGCCTTGGCACAGGAACCACGTGTAGCGGAGGTGCTGCGTGTTGATGTGACCACAAATCGTGCTGACCGCGGACAAATTGACATTGATATTGATTTGCATCCGATTTTTTCCGACACAGTATTAAATCTTGTATTTCCCTTCTCTCTAGAAGGAGGCTAATTTTATGAAACCAGAGACCGTAACTTTAATTGAACGGCCGTATCAAGAAATCGTCGATGATATCCTCACAGCCATTGTGGGCGGCGTTGTCAATGAACCGATTCTCTTTGATATCAAACGCGACCTCTATCCATTATCCGAACCGGCGCAAGATATTCGCAGCATCACCGGCAAAGTCAACTCGCAGCAGCATACCTTCCTAAAAGAGATCGACTTTCTGTTTAACGTCGGCAGCAACGCGGTGGAATGGGACAGCAAAGGCACTTTGCCGGATGACAACAGCACTTTTTACGTCGATTATATCCGTCCTACCAGCCGCTCACCGCTAACAGACATCAACGTTGGCAGCGTCACGCGCACACTCAGTGAAGCGATTGGACGTGAAATCTCAACCGTCTACCAACAAATTAACCTGGCCTATAAATCCGGCTTCATCGATACGGCCGGAGGGCGTTCACTAGAACTGGTTGTTTCTATTCTGGGCCTCACACGCAAAACCAAAGAGTTTGCCGTCGGCCTGGCCACCTTTTTCCGCGACGCCAACAGCAGTGGCAATGTGACTATCCCCGAAGGTACCCTGCTTTCCACCGCCAAAGGGGAAATCTTCTTTGAAACCACCCAGCCGCGCACTTTGCAGCAGGGTCAGGTACGCATCGACGCCCCCATTCGCGCCACAGATGATTTCAAAGGAGAAGATGGCAAAGTAGCCGCCGGTGCGATTAACCAGATTTCGCAGCCGCTCGCCGGCATCAGCCGCGTCACCAATTTTGACGCGACCTTTTTGGGCACTGCCGACGAGACAGATGCAGAACTGCGGCTGCGTGCCAAAGCCGCTCTACGCGCATTAGGCAAAGCCACATTGGCCGCCCTACAACGGGTTGTGCTCGAAGGCAGTGGCAAAGTGACCGAGGTATGGGATCCAGCCGCGCCCCCCGACCATCGCTCCGAAGTTGGCACAGTGATCCTGCTGATTGAAGCCGAACCGGAACGCTTTGCCAGTCTGAACAGCGCGGTGCAAGAAACACGAGCCGCCGGTGTGCAGGCCACGCTCGTCAGCCGTTATGTCTTCTTCAAACCGCGTATTTTTGTCACGCATAGTCCAGCTTTGACAGCCGCCGGCAAGCTCAAAGTAGCCGAAGATATCAAAAACGAGCTGCAAGCCTATGTCGATGAACTGGGCAGCGGTGCCGCAGCAGAAGGTGAAAAACTGCTGCAAACGATCAAAGGAGTCGATGATGTCAGTGACGCCAAAATTGTGGATGTAGTCGTTTGGAAATCTGACCTGGGTAAGCCTGCCGGTGAAAGTTTGGTCGATACATTGGTAACGGCCGTACAAGGAACCAGCACAGATGAAACCGCATTACGCACAGCATTGGCAGCCGCACTCGCAACAACGCCCCCACTGGTGCCAACCAGCACACGTATCCCCGACCGCAGTTTATTGCAAAGTTTGGACGGCCAACCGGCCACTGATGCCCAGATTGAAACGGGTGAGTTCCAAATCGTAGCCCAGGTCGATGGCGCCGATGGTTGGGTCGTGCTTGACCTCAACAGTGAAGCCGACATCGTGCTGCAAGAACAGGAGAGCTGATATGCCGACCAAAACAGATCGCATTCTCAGCAACTTACCGCTAACTTATCAAACGCGTCCGCCCGCACCAACCCTGCGTGCGGTGGTTGATCCTTTTGGCATCGAGCTGCAAAAAGGAGAAAACAGCCTGGCCGCCGTGCTGCAATCCCATTGGGTCGATTTTGCCGATTTGGGTGCCAACCAAATATTAGACCTGGCCAAAATCGGTGCGTTATATGGGCTTGGACCACGTGAAGATGAATTGGTTGAAGAATTTCGTGAGCATTTGAAGCGTTATATACGCACTTTCCTGGAAGGTACCGTGACTGTGCAAGGGTTGATGCGCATTACGGCCGAATCATTGGGCTTACATATCGCCGATGATTACGCTGATATAGATACCTGGTGGACACGCGCAAATGACAGCGTACTGCGCAGCGAACCAGATGGTCGTGACGCTGCTTACCATCTATTTGGGACACGTGCCGCCAGCGACCAGGGCCAATCTGCACGTGCCGCCAGCATCCAGGGCAGCGTTGATCTGAGCAAAACAGTCGATTGCAGCCAACATTCTATTTTGCGATTGGAGGTCGATAACGTAGGGCCATTTGAAATTGACTTGGCCGTGGCGGCAAAAGAGCCAACGGCCGTTTCCGGCGAAGAAATCGTCAGCGCTATTAATACTGCTTTTAGCGGACAGGAAATTGCAACCTTCGACGGCCGTTACCTCACACTAACCTCCCCGCAAAGAAACGCCCAAAGCATTCTCGAAGTACAGGATGTAATTGATGATGCCGCCGAAGTCGTGCTGGGATTGCCGCCGCGTGCTTATTACGGCCGTAATGCGCAAGCTGCCTCTGTACGCGGTGCGGTTGATCTCAGCGGTGTGTTGGATTTAAGTTCCGCTCGCTACCTGCGCCTGCTGCTAGACGGCGAGCATCTGGCTGAAATCGATTGTGCCGGTCCCGACCCCAGCCATACACTGTTGGATCAGGTTGTCGAAAAAATCAATGCCGCTCTGGGTATTGAAGACGCTGTTGTACACGACGGCCGTTTCCTCACGCTCAAATCGCCATCAACCGGGCTGGGCAGCAGCATCGTCTTCCAGCGTGCCGCCGCGCAGCAGGCACTGCTTGGTCTTTTTGGACCGATCAACAAAACCCACATTGGTCGCGCCACCGAACCGGCACGCGTGGTCGGGCGGCGTGATTTAAGCCAGGGCGTTGACTTGAGCGAGCGTGCCAATATTCAACTGCGGGTTGACGGCGGCGCTTCTATCAAAATCGACTGCAGCGGCGAAGATGCAGAAAACACACAGTTACCGGAGTTGGTCGCGATTATCAACGAAGCACTCAGCTCACAAATTGCCTCACACGATGGTCAGCACATCATTCTGACATCCACCACAACCGGCTCTGGCAGCGAAATCCTTTTCCAAACGCCGACAGATGGGGATGCGACCGAATTGATCTTTGGTATTGGGCCACGTATTTTTCATGGTCAGAACGCCACAGCCGCACGGCTCATCGGCACGGCCGATTTGACCAACGGCGCTAACTTACTCTCGCAATATATTTTGCGGCTGGTGGTTGACGGCCGCAGCCCCATCGATATCAATATGCGTCCTGAAAATGGCGCTTTAATCAATGTCGCTCTCAGAGATATGGCTGACCAAATCGATACGGCTGTGGGTGCTGATGTGGCCGCCACTGATGGACAGCATTTGATTCTCGTTTCGCCTACGCTGGGCAGTGGCAGCAGCCTGTCTATTCAACCACTGGAAATCCGGCAGCGCGAACGTTTTGTCTCACGCGCCTTCATAACCGACGAAGCGGCACAAGCCATTTTCGGTTTTCACCAACGCAGCGCCACAGGTCAAGATGCAACCAATGCACGCGTGCTGGGGCAAAAGGATTTGCAGCGCGGCGTTGATTTACAAAACAACCGTTATCTGCGGCTCGTGGTCGATAACTTTGACCCGGTCGATATCGACTGTGCCGGCCCGCGTCCACGTGCCACCTTATTGCAAGAAGTACGTGCCAACATCAACAATACGTTGCAAGCGGTATTGGGCATCAACACAAAAATCGCCAGTGACAACGGCCGTCGCCTAATCCTCAGTTCGCAAACGACCGGCAGCAGCAGCCGTATCGCCTTTGAACCGCCGCGCATTCCCGATGCGCTCGATTTGCTGTTGGGCATAGCGCCTGGCGAATTTCGCGGACACGATGCCGAACAGGTGATTTTTGTGGGCACTGCCGATCTTAGCCAGGGCGTAGATCTCAGCAGCGGCGATCGGATCAAAATCGGTATTGATGGCGAAGATGTCGTTGAAATCGCCTGCGCCGCTAATGCACTTGATCCGTCCACCGTGAAGCTCAACGAGATGATGATCGCCATCAATCTGGCACTAGGGCGCAATCTCAGCAGCCATGACGGTAAATTCTTGAAAATCACATCCCCATCCATTGGCACAAACAGCCAACTTGTCTTCGAGAAACCGGAAACGGGTGATGCAACAACCACAATTTTCGGCATCACGGCTCCACGCAGCTATAAAGGTGTTGATGCGGCACAAGCTGAGGTTGTCGGCATTAAAGATTTGAGCCAGCCATCAGATTTACGTGTGATACGCTTTTTGCGCCTGAGTGTGGATGGGGCAGCTCCCATTGATGTGGATTGTGTGCGTGCCGGGCTTGTGGATGTTACGGCCGTAACCCTGGACGACATTATCGCCGCCATCAATGCAGCCCTTAACCTGCCAATTGCCAGTGCCGACGGACCTTTTCTGAAGTTGGTCTCTCCAACAAACGGTCAGGCAAGCCGCCTCACCATCGAACCGCATTCATCCGGCGACGCACGCGAACTATTATTTGGCAGCGTCGCGACGATCAACCATGGACAAGATGCACAGCCAGCAACCATCGTGGGTGATGTTGATCTGCTTGTTCCGGCCGATCTAAGTAAACGTTCCCAACTTCGGCTGGCAGTTGATGAGGGGCTGCCGCAAGATGTTGATGTTGTTGGCATCACTCCCCAAGCCACTTTTTTGAACGAAATCGTCACGGCCATCAATCAGGATTTCTCTGGTTTGGCCAGCGCCACTGAAAACAGCCGCCTTTTGCTAACTTCACCCACGTCCGGCAGCCAAAGCCGGTTGCAACTGCTGCCATTACGCACATTGGATGTGGTTGAGTATCCGCCACAAATCGTCCAAACTGGCCCGCACAGCGTTCGACATCGGGATAGCTGGCAGCATGATAATAACGGGGCTGCGGCAGCAACGGCCGTTATCAGCATCCTTGCACCACAAGGCACAAGCGGTCCGGCAGTGGTCAACAAAACGCTTGGTTGGCAGTTACGCTTGATGATCGCGCTGGGTGTGGCCGAAAGCGCCCATATTTGGGCTGAACATGGCAAACTACATGCTGAAGTCCGTTCACCACACGGCGCTGTACGTCCGATTGCAGGTTCGCAGATACTGGTAGGGCCGCTGGGTACACAAACCTGGGTGCCATTTGACGGTACATGGCAGTTAAGCGGTGATGCAGAAGGGCCGCCTTCAATGCAATTAAATAACCCGTGGGCTGAGCATATTGTGCAACTGCACGCACGCCAGGCGATTGCAGCAGGTCAGGCGGTCAAGGTTAAGGTCACAGAAGCAGATATCGTGCCAACAGCATTTGACGCAGTGGCACAAGACGGGCAGATGCTGGTAATAGACGGCCGTATCCGTGCCATAACTATCGATAAGCAAACCAGCTACACGCTTGTTGATGCGAGTGAGCATATCCTGGCTCATTTGCGTGCTGGAGATGGTGTTAACCTGGCAAATTATACGGAGCGTGTGGGTCGTGTGCGCGGTACGATCCATCCCGATGAAAATGAGCCGCTGCTGATTGTGCAAGAATTCATGGCACTGTTCAATGTGCAGCTCACATACACTCCGGCCGATGGGGATGTTCAAATAGATACGTATACGGCCGTTACCATCGGCCACGACCCCGCAGCGGATGCAGCCCTGACTCGCCAGATACAACAACGGCCGTCGCCATTTGTGGGTGCAACAGCGCTGCCCAAAGCTGATGTGCTCACACTGCCACAAGGGCGTTCAAACTGGCGCTATCTGGATTGTTATGGGGCACGCTTTGATTATACTGATTTTGATGCCGCCGTATTTCCCGGTGACATCTGCCTGGATCGCGGGGTGTTCGATGTGAGCCGCTTTGTAAATTCGCCGCCTGAACCGATCAGGGCTGTTTTTGCCGGCCAGAATCCGGCGACTGAACCGCCGGTGCTGGTTACTTTCCAGGCGCAGCGCTACCAACCGGGTGTTCTGCGCGTGCATTTGCCGGCAGATTTACCAGTTCGTTTTGGGGCACGCTGCAACCAATCTCGTTTTGGACAGGGAAACGACAAGCCCGAACTGTATATCCAGGCGGTTACTGAGCCGGAAAAAGACCCCAACCATATCAAAACATTGCTCAATGCACACTCATCATTGGTCGAAGCGGTCATCGTGCCGCGTGTGCCGTTAGGATGGGAACCGATCCCCATGCCGTTCCGTACACCGGTCTATCTGCAAAATGGGGATGAAAAAATTGAAGCGCAGCTTTATCTGAGTGACCCCGGCATTGATGGTTTTTTGAAGATTTATGCCAATGAATTAGGCGCGTGGGGGAATCAGATTGCGATTGCCGCACGCGAATCCGGACCGGCGATGGTCGACTTTAGTGTGATTTATGCCGGTGATCCGTTTGAAAACGGCCGTTTAACTGTCGCCGGCAAATCATTGGCCAAATTAACGGCCGAATCAATGGCCCCTGGCCCGATAGGTATTCTACAAGCTAAAGCAGCCGGTGTTAACGCCACGGTCACCCGTGAGCGCACACCTGAAATTAATTATCTGTAATGCGCTTTGACAAAGCACACTACATCATCAAGGAGATATGAATCATGTCAAATAATGGAATCGAACCGTATGTAGAATTTAAGCCCGGCGATTTAATCGCGGCGGAAGTTATGAACGATATGCAGCGTCAGATTCGTCAGGACATCGGCGACCAGTCGCAAGCGGCCGTTGACAATATTGAAAGCGTGCCCTATGCTGAAAATGCCGGCAAACTGGAAAATCAAACCCTGGATGACATCCGTAAGGAGATTATCGACCAGGCGCTCAGCCAGATGGCACTACACAGCGGCTATATGCGTGTGTACAAAAAGCTGAAATTCAATGTCGAAGCACTCATTGAACACGGTCTCAAAAACAATCCGCTGGTCGATATTTACCAGCTTGATTATTTCCTGGTGATCGCCTCCGAAGATGGATACATTTTCCCGACCTGGGTCAATTTCTATCTGTATCACTCCAGCGAAAAACGGATTCGCTACCGGCCAGAAGACAGCAATCAGCAGCCTGTCAGTATCGAGATCGAGCCTTCAAGCAGCACAGCTTACCGCATTCCTTTCAAGGAGATGCTGGCCCGCTACAACGTCAAATACAACGATGGCTCTAGTGTGGGCGAGATTGAAACGGAATTTTGGGATGCGCTGTTTGCCGCACCTAATGATATCTTTGATGATAACCAATACACCCATTCGCCCTGGTTTGATCGCTGCTGCCGTGAAGAGCGCACAGTCAAAAGTCTGAAACAAAAAGGGGATTGGGATGATCTGTGGATCAAGGTTGTCCCGCGCAAAACCATCAACTTTGACCGTATCAGCGAGGCTAACGATCAAATTAGTATGTGGCCAGCACTTCCTGATTTGAAAGTCTGTCATTTTGATTGGAACCAGATCGGGATTAAGCTGCTAAAACCTCTGGCGCACTTGCCAATTGACCCGGAACAAACATTACCTGGGATTGATGAAGGTGGCAACGAGGGCGAAAATGAATTGGCAAATCTTTTCAAACGAGAATTTCCAAATTGGGATCAAGAATTAAAAATCATGGTGTTACTACGAGCATAATAATCCCAAACTGGAGTCTGGCGAATTTCAGATTTGTCAAGTTTCTACCACGGGTAGATTGTAAACGAATTTATTAAAAAACTTGACAAATCTCTCTGGTAGCACAAAAAACGCCAGAGTCCTGTCCAAAAGAATAAATTGACCCGCATAAAAGAAACTAGAGTCTGGC
>JAGRDI010000259.1:0-2090 GCA_020432765.1 Anaerolineales bacterium
CTGGCCAAGATGAACCTGGCCATTCGCGGTATCGACAGCTCACAGGTGCGCTGGAACAACGAAGGTTCTTTTTTGAACGATGCCCACAAGGATTTGAAAGCGGATTATGTGATTGCCAACCCGCCGTTTAATGACAGTGACTGGAGCGGCGCTTTGCTGCGTGGTGATGCCCGTTGGCAGTATGGCGATCCGCCCACCGGCAATGCCAACTATGCCTGGATTCAACACTTCCTCTACCACCTTAGCCCCGGCGGACAGGCGGGTTTTGTATTGGCGAAGGGAGCCTTGACCTCCAAGACTTCTGGGGAAGGAGATATACGCAAAGCATTGGTGGAAGCGCGGCTGGTAGACTGTATTGTCAACTTACCGGCCAAGCTCTTTTTGAATACACAGATTCCCGCTTCGTTGTGGTTTTTGCGTCGCGGAAAGTTGACAAATCTTCAAGATTTGTCAACTTTTGTTAATCGACGCGACGAGATTTTATTCATCGACGCCCGCAACCTGGGCCACCTGATCAACCGGCGCACGCGAGAATTTTCCGATGAGGACATTGCCCAGATTGCCGATACCTACCACGCCTGGTGCAGCACACCACAGCCAGAATTGACAAATCTTCAAGATTTGTCAATTCTCTACGAAGACGTACCTGGCTTTTGTAACTCGGCTTCGATTGAGCGGGTGCGCGAGCTGGATTATGTGCTGACACCGGGACGCTATGTGGGCTTGCCTGATGAAGAGGATGACTTTGATTTTGCCGAACGGTTTGTTGAACTTCAAGCAGAATTGACAGAGCAGTTGGTTGAAGAAAGCCGTCTCAATATACTGATACAGGAAAACTTATCAAAGGTCGCAATCTCAAATGAGTAATTGGACAGAGTATGTTTTGGGAGAAATTGCAGATGTGCAAACGGGACCGTTTGGCAGTCAATTGCATGCTTCAGACTATGTTGATTTTGGCATCCCATCAATCATGCCCAAAAATATTGGGCAAAGACTCGATATAAATTTAGATTCGATTGCATATATCACAGAGAAAGATGCAAATCGACTGCAAAAATATAGAGTGAAGACCAACGATATTGTTTTTAGCCGAAGAGGTGATGTAGAAAAATGCGCTTTCATCACTGATGAAATGGATGGATGGCTTTGTGGTACTGGATGTTTAAAAGTTGATTTTTTCTCTGATGCAACAGTTATCCCTAAATTCATGGCTTATTATTTTTCAACAAGGGAGTCGAAACATTGGCTTACAAGTCATGCAGTTGGCACGACCATGCCCAATCTTAATTCAAAAATTCTTAGCAATTTCCCTGTTGAATTACCATCAAAATCAGAGCAAAAAGCAATAACGGCCGTTCTCACCTCACTAGACGACAAAATCGACCTCCTCCACAGGCAAAACCAAACCCTCGAAGCCCTCGCCCAAACCCTCTTCCGCCACTGGTTCATTGATGGCGCTGACGATGATTACGAAAAAGGTGTAATTGGCGACTCTTGTGATGTAATTGATTGCCTACATAGCAAAAAACCTGAAGAAATTGATTCAGGGATTGCCGAGAAATATTTATTGCAGGTTTTCAATATTGCAGAGGGGGGCAAAATTGACTTGAAGAAAAAATATTTTGTGTCGGATGAAGATTACAAAGAATGGACTAGAAGAATAGAACTTACAGGTGGAGAATTAATTATTTCAAAGACAGGCAGAGTTGGTGCGATTGCCCAAATACCTGACTTCATTACAACTGGTATTGGTAGAAATTTAGTAGCTGTTAGAGCGAAAGGACATTTCACACCTGAATTTCTTAAAGACCTGATGCTTTCAAATTGGATGAACAGAAAAATTCACTTAAACACGAGCGATGGAACAATTCTGCAAAGTCTTCATGTAAAAAGTATCTCTGCCTTACCCACTATCGATCCAGGTAAAGAGCTTATCGAAAAATATTCAAAAATGGTTAAGCCCATCCATAAAAAAATCACTTGCAATATTGAGCAGATTGAAACACTTGAAAATCTGCGTGACGCACTCCTGCCCAAACTCATGAGCGGTGAGGTGCGCGTCCGGCTTTAGAATTGACAAATCTTGGAGA
>JAGRDI010000259.1:2225-3473 GCA_020432765.1 Anaerolineales bacterium
CAAATCTTGGAGATTTGTCAATTCTTTAAAGCAAAACCATGTCCATTAAACCACTTCGTTTCGGCCAGTATTACCACATCTACAATCGCGGCAACAACCGCGAAAACCTGTTCGTTCAACAACGCAACTACCTCTACTTCCTCCAACGATACACTCAATACATCTTGCCCGTTGCCGAAACATTCGCCTACTGCCTGCTGCCCAATCATTTCCACTTTGCCATCCGCACCCGCACCGAAGAAGAGCAAGAAACCTATTGGCGCGAGCAGATTTGTCTATTCTTGGAGAATAAACAAATCTCAAAACCAATCTTCAAACTCATCCCACCCAGCCAGGCATTCAAAAACATGTTCATAGCCTATACCCGCGCTTTCAACCGGGCAACTGACCGCACAGGAACCTTATTTGAGCGTCCCTTCCACCGCAAACCTGTTGATAACCACACCTATCTCATTACCTTAATCAACTACATTCACCAAAACCCACAGAAACACGGCCTGATCGACGATTTTCGAGATTGGAAATGGTCATCCTATCGTGCATATGGGTCAGACCAACCATCAAACATCCAACGTGAGGAGGTAATGGCATGGTTTGGTGGACACGATAACTTTGCCGAAGCGCATCAAACAGATTTGACAAATCTTCAAGATTTGTCAAATCTATGGGAGCCACAATGACAACCAAAATCACCGAAGATGCCATCGAAATGCTGGCCATCGAGCGCCTGGAAGTGGAAGGATACAGTTATCTCTACGGCCCCGATATCGCCCCCGACGGCAGCATCCCCGAACGGGAAAGCTACGAAGATGTCATCCTCCTCGGTCGCGTCGAAGCCGCCATTGCCCGCCTCAATCCGGCCATCCCACCCACTGCCCGCCTTGATGCCCTGCGCCAGATCCAGCGCCTCAACGCCCCCGACCTCATCGCCAACAACGAAGCGTTCCACCGCCTGCTCACCGACGGCATTCCCGTCACCCTGCACAAAGATGGCAGCGCTCGCGGCGATCTCGTCTGGCTCATCGACTTCGACCATCCCGAAAACAACGACTACCTCGTCGTCAACCAATTCACCGTAGTTTCGGCTTCGACAAGCTCAGCTTACACGGCGTCCCCTGAGCTTGTCGAAGGGGGCATGGCGCGGCAAAAACGCCCCGACGTCATCCTCTTCGTCAACGGCCTGCCCCTCGTCGTCATCGAACTCAAAAACGCCGGCGATGAAAACGCCACCGTCTTCTCCGCCTTCAA
>JAGRDI010000260.1 GCA_020432765.1 Anaerolineales bacterium
CGCACACCCACTGAACAATTAGTGGCCGACACATTAGACAACTTGTTCGCCGAGGCGCGTGACAGCCGCATCATCATCGCGACTTTTTCTTCCGTTTTGGCACGTTTGCAAGAAATCATGTATTTGGCCGATAGATACGGCCGTAAAGTAGCCTTAACTGGACGCAGCTTAATACAAAATGTCGAATTAGCGCGTGATTTGGGTTACATGACGATTCCTAAAGACCTGTTAGTTGATATTTCGACGCCTATTCCCGATGAAGAATTGGTGATTCTGTCAACCGGCTCGCAAGGCGAACCCCGTTCGGCTTTGAACCGCATGGCCAAAGGGGAACATCGCCAAATCAATGTGCATGCAGGCGATATGATCATCATCTCTGGCGGCACTATCCCCGGCAACGAAGAAGATGTCGGTCGTATGTTGAACAATCTGTTTGGGCGTGGTGCGAATGTGATTTATGGGCCGTTGGCGACAGTTCATGTTTCTGGACACGGCAGCCGTGAAGATATGCGCATTATGCTGGAGACAGTCAACCCACGCTTCTTAATCCCGGTGCATGGCGAAATGCGCCATCAACATTTGCACGCACGTTTGGCGCAAGAAAACGGCGTTGCCGAAGAGAACGTTTTCATTTTGCAAAACGGCTCTTCTTGGATAACGGATGGTGAAACGGCCTGGCTGGGCACTTCGATTTCGGTGGATGATGTCTATGTCGACGGCAAGCTTGTTGGCGAGATCAACGAGTTGGTGATGCGCGACCGTGAACGATTATCAAAAGACGGTTTCGTCGTGGTCTATGTGCCCATCAACAAAAAACATAAATTGGCGGGCGAACCACGCATTTTTAGCCGTGGTTTCTTGCAGATGGATGAATCCCAGGCGCTGATCGATGCGGCAACCGCACAATTAAAGCGCGAACTAAAGGGCAACGGCCGTAACCACGATGACACCGTGCGCAAATCGATGCAAGCTTTCTTTTACAGCAAAACCCAATCCCGCCCGGTTATTCTTCCCAATATCGTGCGTGTCTAAAGAAACCGTATAATAAAAAATTGCCTCTACTCCAGTCAGAAGTAGAGGCATTCATCAAATGTGACGTTTGAGCGGCTCTGCCCTTAGTAAACCGCGGAAACTATTCAGAAATCCCAAAGCGGTTGAACTGCGGTTTACTTGATGAATCGGCAACATTTAGACAAATTTTAATACTGAAAACGAGTTGCCGGTTAGCTAAACAATTAAATCAATTTAGTTCATACAGGCTTCAATAGATAAGCCCAATTCATTTGCGACAAACCCACCAAGTGCGGTCATGCTGTCATCTGGCAAAACGCCTGCATCGAAAAGGGCGCGTGCCAGATTGCGCAGTCCCAATCTTGGTGTTGGGAAACCACTGGCATGGTCACCCATTTCGCCCATTTGTGCAAAGACTGCGGAGGCTTGCCCAAAACAAGCGTGTGAATTAGATGGGCCGGCGGCAGCGACAGATATTGATACGAGTAAGATCAGACTAACAACGATAATGCTCATGAAAAGTTTCATTTTCAGAACTCCTTTTTGTGATAATAAAAATTTAGTAAATTTGACGTCACATCAGATTAACGAGATTTAGCTTCCCCCGAAACCAACTGCTGCTTACACATACTTGCTGTTTTGGGGGGTCTTGTTTAAACAGTTGTAAAAAATCAATAACAATAGGTGCAATCTTCAAGAGACAGCGTTGGCGCGTTTAAGTTGATGGTTACGGACTTGTGTGCTGACATAGTTGTGTGATTTTTGAACGGCCGTAACCAATTTGTTACCCGAAATCACCCCTAGAATTGCAAGACATACCAGTGCTAAACTTGCCGCCCCCACGAACAGGGTCGTTGTCCCTGCTTGTTCGATTATAAGGCCGGTGAGTGCCAGGCCCAGGATTCCGGCAAAGCCATTGATGCCATTTAACCATGTGAGGCCGGCAGCCAAACGTTTAGGCGGCAAAATATCAGTTGCATACGCCGGGAAAATCGAGCCGCGCACAGCATTGGCAACCTGGATAAGGATGGAGGCCAGCCAAAATTGCCACAACTGCGTTGACGTGCTTAGCAAAATCCCACTTACGGCCACCAACATGAAACAAAGTAATAGAAATAGTTGGCGGCCTAATTTGTCAGACCAAGTACCAAGTACGATCGCTAAGGGGATAGTAACAAGCCCTGCAACGGCCGTTGTTGAACTGATTGCACTGACCGAAAAATCAAGTGATGTCATCGTAAACGATATCCCTAGACGCCCGGCATACATCGCAATTGAAGGCAAAAAGGTCATGATAAGGAGCAGGTAAAACGGTTTGCCGAAGGTTTCCGCACTTTGGGTTTGTGTTGTTTTGATGGTCACAATGGGATTTACCTTGACAAACAGCCAGCCAACCAACGGCCAGATAGCATAAACAGCTCCCAGGAAAATAAACATCATGTTAGTGCCATGCCATTCAAAGATGGGACCAACTGTCAAACCTGATAAAAGCGAAGCCAGGGGAAATGATAGAAAAATAATGCCAAATGATTTACCTCGTTTCGTTTTTTGGGCTGATTGACCTATAAAAACAGCGATTAGAGCCAAACCCAAGCCACCCGTAAACCAGACAACGGCTGATAAAATGATTGCTTGCCACAGCGCTGCGGCTTGCCCTAACAGAATCACGCCCAACACGCCCAACACGCCGGCTCCAACAAAAACACGTTTAGGACCCAATGCACCGGCTGCTAAACGGCTGAACAGTGTGCCAGATGTTAACGAAATGTAAGTGATGGCCATATAAATACCGATGATGGATTTACTCGCTCCGAATGTCGTGGCGTAGATTGGTAATAAAGGGAAGAGTCCCGTGCCTATGAAATAGATGGCGAAATTTGCACTAAAAAGGAAATAGATTTGTTTGTTTTTCATGTTCTGCCTCCAAAACATAATCAATGATTTATGCTGGTAGTATATGTGACGGCCGTTGCCCAACCGTCCCCTGATCCATCCCCAATGCCGTCCCATTGAAAAATTAGTCGGAAATACGCTTGTGGAGCAAAAAAAGGATTTGCAGAGGGTGCGAAGAACACAGAGTTTAAGGTCTTTTTTGCCTAAATCCTCCGTGATCTCCACATGCTCTGCGGTTCAATGATTATTAGGCGAATTCCTTTACCGGGCGCACATTTTGATTCACGCTAAAGAAATTAGTAGGATCATATTGCGCTTTGACAGCCGCCAGGCGTTCGTAATTGTCTCGATATGTCGCTTTGACACGTGATGGCCCTTCTTCCATCATAAAATTCACATAAGCGCCACCCATCGAATGCGGATGCAGTGCTTCGTAATAATTGACAGTCCAATCACGGATTAATTCAGCATTGGCCGGGTCGGGATCCACACCAGCATAAACGGCCGACCAAACAGCATCACGATAACTAAAAGCAGTCTCTTGTTGTCCCACACGACCTGCCGCACCATTAATCGGATAGAGATGCATGGTTGAGAATCCCGTTGGCAGTTTTGTGCCATGTTCAAGGTGCAGAGCAATTGCTTCATCATTTAACTCATCGAAGAAATCACCGCGCCAATACCATTGCAACCCTGGCGGATAGAGCGCATCGAACATACCATTCAGCATCGTTACTGGCATTTCTTGGATGCCGTCCATGATGGGCGATCCAAAATTGCGGATCGGTGCCAAGACTTCATCAGCCTTATCTTTGGGGCCGGAATAGCTCCAGACAATGCCGGCGACTACTTGGCCGTGCAGATGCTCAGGGAAGGGTGGGCCAGGTGGCACGGTAAGGAAAGCGAAAAAGCCATATAGGTCTTCGGGCGCATCGACGATAAACTTACGATACCATTGCATAACCGCTTCTGCCTCTGAAATGTCCCAAAAAACAGGCCCTGCTAAAACCGTGTCTGTAGGTTGCGCCTCGAAAACGAATTCGACGACGATGCCAAAATTGCCACCACCGCCGCGCAAACCCCAGAATAGGTTTGGATGTTCGTCGGCGCTGGCCGTCACGACCGAACCATCGGCCAGCACAACGGTTGCGCGGCGTAAATGGTCAACAGTCAAGCCATATTTACGGCTGAAATAACCCATGCCACCACCAAGGGTAAGCCCACCAACACCAGTTGAAGAAATGACGCCACCTGGAATGACAAGTCCTTGTGGGACGGTTGTGGCATCAACTTCACCAAATGTCGCACCGCCGCCAACTTTGACGAAACGGCCGTTTGCTTGCACCTCAACATGATTAATGTCACCAAGATCAAGAACCAAGCCATCATCCACCGATCCTAATCCGGCTCCGTTATGCCCTCCACCGCGCACGGCAAGTGTCACAGCGTTCTCGCGTGCGAAATTGACCGCAGCAACCACATCGTGCACATTACTGGCTTTGACAATCAGCGCAGGCTTTTTATCGATCATGCCATTATAAAGTTGACGTGCTTCATCATAAGCAGCATCACTGGGTTGGATCAGTTTGCCGCTAATTTGGGTACTAAAATCTTGAATTGAGTTGTGATTAAATGTCATTATTATTCTCCTGATAGTGATTCAAAGTTTATCCCTAACTGCCCGGCAATCAGGGTTGATAAATAAATGTGCGGGTTTTAGGCTGCGTCACAGACGGCGTCTGATTCAGCATCCCACATGATAACTTCGGCCTCGATTTCTTGTTGACCCATCGTTTTGGCTACAGATATACGATGGTGGCCATCGCGCACGTAGTAGGTACAACCCAAACGTACCAGTGACACCGGTGGGAGTGACTGGCCCAAATAGCGTGCGGCTGCCACACTAAGCCAGCGATCGCGGTTATGTTTCTTTAGCGGGCGAAACTCAGAATCAAAGTCGTCTACACGACCTTGGCTACCTCCTATTCGCTTGATTGAAACCAACTGTACACCGGCAGATTGACTAGATTGGACATTTGCTGTCATTTGTGCTGTGGATAAATCTTGTAAGCGATGATCCTTGCGTATCAAGGTTGACCATAATTTGTTGATTTGTGCCCGCTTGTGGACATCATTGAATTGTTCATAAAATATAAGCCGGGCGCGTGTGTTTTTGTCGTGTGTAACAATAGGAGCTGCGTTATACATCTTTCTTTCCTTAGCTTTGTTCGCTAGCTGTTTCACTCTTAGATAAAGCCTAAGTAAGCGTTCGACAATAGTTTCACGGAGAAAAGAACGCTTACCACTAGCCAACCGTTCTCCAAAACGCTAAGTTGAAAACGGCTGGCGACTAAGCTTGCTGAATGCTGGTACATAATGAGCCGGCTAAAGCTCATTATGCACGGTTAACTGTCATCGAAACGTTAAACACAATAGTGCTAGAAAGCGGGTTGCAGACTGCGGCGCGATGTTTGAGTCATCCAGCGCGGCATGGTTGATTTGAGCGTTCCATTTTGGTTTTGAATTGGCTTTAACTGAGTATGACCAAGAGGATATCCATTATATTCCATCATAAGGCCATGTGATTTTTCGTGCGTATCACTCCGCGTTTCTGTGGCGTGAAAACATATTGGGCATAGATAAAATTTTTGTAAACTGTTCATGTTTGTCCTCATTAGGTGTATCTGTTTTTGTCTGTATTTGAATTGTTGCCATTAGCATACTGCCCGATCGCCCCGCAATCGTGCCAACAAGCGCCCCATAAAACGTCCCAACCTTTTTTCATTCTTAAAATGGGGTAAAATGCGGCATGCCCACATTAACTATGCATTTATTAGGTTCGCCACGCTTTGTAGATAATGGCTCAACGCTAACAATAGGACGCCGTAAGGTTGTGGCACTATTAGCCTATCTGGCTTACACAAACCGTTCGCATACACGGGAAACATTGGCTACTATGTTGTGGCCTGAATATGATCAGTCAAATGCTTTGAAGAATTTGAGGCGAGACTTGTCACGTTTAAAACGGCTTGTCGGTGAAGCTGTCTTGTTGGTCGATCGCACACAAATTGGGCTGCATCCTGAGGCTGATATTTGGGTGGATGTCATTGAATTTAAAACAAAATTACAATTTGTTGCTGACCATAATCATTTTCCAGAAAAACCCTGTCAGGAATGTTTAACGGCCGTTTCCCAAGCAGTTGATCTCTATAGCGATGATTTCATGACTGGTTTCACCGTGCCGGATTCACCAGAATTTGATGATTGGCAATTTTTTGAGCGCGAGACCTTGCGCCAAACGTATGCTGGTGCTTTGCAAAAACTGGTCGATTGGCATGTAGCACAAGGGGAATATACACAAGGGATCGAATACGGCCGTTTGCTTCTTAACCTTGACCTTCTGCACGAACCCGCCCAGAGACAACTCATGCGACTTTATGCTTGGTCTGGACAGCAATCGGCAGCCCAACGCCAATATCAAGAATGTGTACGTATCCTTGAACAAGAATTGGGTGTAAAGCCTGAGGCTGAAACAACTGCCCTGCATACAGAAATCCGCGCACGCCGTCTAGCTTCCCCGGACTTACAATCACAAGCAGTGGAAAAAGAAAGAATCGCCGCACTCGAACTGCTGCCACCCGAATCCCGCTATCAGGTAGAAAAACTACTTGCGCAAGGTGATCATGGCGAAATTTATTTAGGCGTCGATACAGCCACAGGCAGGCCGGTTGTCATCAAACAACTTCCCTCCGACCTCAAAGCAAAAGAATCTGAGGCGATGGCACGTTTCATGCAGGAGGCTGAAGCGCTGCGGCAGTTGAATCACCCTAACATTGTGGGAATTCTGGCAACTTACGAACGCAACGGCCGTCCTGCGATTGTGCTTGAATATGTTGCCGGGGGATCGCTGCGCCAGTTAATTGATGCTGAAGCGCCCTTGGGCGTTGCTGTTGTGATTGAAATCGCCCTCGAACTTGCCGATGCCTTGGGCCGTGCCCATCATTTGAAGATTTTGCACCGTGATATTAAGCCCGAGAATATTTTGCTGGCAGCCGATGGCACGCCGCGCCTATCTGATTTTGGCCTGGCTCGCTTGGAACGTGGGGAAGACCAACTCACACAACCTGGTACGATTTTAGGCAGCCCAGCCTACCTCAGTCCAGAAGCTTTGCGTGGTGAAACTTTGGATGCACGCAGCGATATCTGGTCGTTTGGTGTGTTGTTGTATGAGATGTTGACGGGAAAACGGCCGTTTTCTGGCCAACAAATCGGTGTCGTTTTGACTAATATTCTTACGGAACCGTTGCCAGACATTACACAATTTAACCCGGCCATACCATTGACATTAAAGGATTTGTTGGGGCGCATGTTAGCAAAGGATCGCAAGAAGCGTATCGCCGGCATGCGTTTGGTGGCGGCCGAACTTGAGACCTTGCGTGTTGGCAGTTTGAATCCCCCACAATCGATTACTGACTTTGCTCATGATGTTCAAGTGCCAGATGAAGCAGTTTGGGCATCCATTGATTTTGATGCTGATGATGGGTTTGTGATTGATGCAGTCAATGACGATCTTGCTGTTGTGCCTGCAAGCACGAGCGTTAACCATAATTTACCAA
>JAGRDI010000261.1 GCA_020432765.1 Anaerolineales bacterium
ATCAAACCAAATTATTACAACTGATAAGACACTGGCGTTTTTCGTTCTACTTGAGAGATTTGTCAACTTTTGTCAATTGAAATTACATTTGCTTCCAGAGAGAAAAGTTGACAAATCTACTTTTCGCCAGAGTCCAGCAACTGATCAAAAATGATAAACATTGGCACGCTTATGCGAGCCATATTGGCGCTGCGCTGCGGGTTTGTAAATCTAACAAATGCAATCAAAATCGAACAGTTTGAATGCCCGGCGTACGCTGGCATATTCCAGACGGCACGCAGTTTACGCGTATCAACCAGGCCATTGCGAATATTATACAAAAGAGCCTTTGTCGATTGAAAACGCGACAAAGGCTCTTTAACTTATTCAGCCAAGCGAACTAATTGACTGTCAGGGAAGCATTATCCTTCTGGCCAAAGATTTTGAGGCCAATTTTGTTTGGGCCACGCGGGCATAGGCCAATTCTGTTGGGGCCATTGTTGTGGCCATGCTTGCTGGGACATTGGGATTTGTTTGTTATTTTGGTTCATTTTGATCTCCTTAAATTTGTTGGTTGAAAAAATCGGGTTTGTAAAATTTCACTTTGGATGTCATGTTGCCGCTTGTTTTCTAAGGCCACAAAATCATTTTAATCACCTCCTTGTGTCACAGACACAGCAGCCCGAATGTGCTTTTTACTGCCTAAAACCGCCAGCAGCGTATCGACATTATTGGCATATAAAATGCAAGTGTCGCCACGTCGATTCTTTTCTGTGCCAATGGGTTGACCGAGACGGCCGTATAAGCGATTGGTATAAGCATCATTTTCAGCCGCGTGACAGCGCAGTTCATGTATGCCCAACTGCGCCATTGTTTCCGCTAAGAAGCGTACGGCGTTAGGAAAAACGCCTGCCCGACGAACAGCTTTAGCCAAACCGGCGATGTAGACGAAGCCGGTATCTTTGTTGGCATAATCACGGCCGGGTTCGCCAAAGAAGTAACCAAACATACCTACCATCTCATCATCACGATAACCGCCAATGACACCGCCTTTTTCAAAAAGCAAGTCAGTAATTTCCGCGACGCTGTCCCGTGTGGAAAAACGAAAATCATCTCGCAGCGACCATAAAAAATCAGTAATTGTCGCGGACTCTGCTGGAAAACAGTTTTTGAATGTAATTTTGCTCATGACTTACCTCGCTCGTTTAGTTGACTTTGAATAATTGATTGGACACTGGCGTTTTTATTTTACCAGAGGAGACTTGTCAGGTTTTATGATCAATTTGCTCACATGCCACTCGTGGTAGAAACCTGACAAGTCCAGAATTCGCCAGACGCCAGTAATTGATACTGACATTTTACAAAACGGCCGTCAGCAGATCGTCAGCACATAAAAAGCCCCGCAGAATGCTTTCTGCGGGGCTAACGGCCATATGTTTCAAAGACGATCGTTAAGTTTAGTAAAACAAATCCAATTCTGCTTGTGCCACGCCTAACTCTGCATACAAATCTATCATGCGCGGATCAGATTCAATTGGTGGGAAAGTTAACAGGTCATTTGTACCACCTAATGTAAATATCGCTGCTTCTAGGGCTGTGTTGGCAGTTTCACGTGCAGTGTAAAGTGAAGCCAATCTGGGGTCAGCCTCCATTGGGAGGGTAGTAACAGATTCTTGCGCAATCAACAAGGAACCTTTGGCGACTTCCAGGCCACCGGCAGCCGTTTGCAGCGCGACTTCTAAACTGGCGATTTTTGTGTACAACGCCCCCTGTGTCACACGCTTGGCTGATTCATAGGCTAGATATTCTGGTCCTGCCCATACTTTATCGTACCAGGCTTTGTCATCTAACCAGCGTTTCTTGGCGGCAATATCTTTATTAATTTGATCAATTTGTTGTTGGGTGCTGTTGATGTTTGTGCGTAGTGAGTTCACATCGCTCTGTGCCGCATTTACATCATCACGAGCAGCTTGTAGGTTGGCAAAATCTTGGTCACGTTCTGCCTGGATTGTATTGCGCATTTGGGTGATGTCGTGATCGATTTGGTCAAGTTTATTTTGTTCTGTTTGCACGGCGGTTTGTGCTGCAACAATTCCTTGTGAATTATTATCACGTTCAGCCTGAATGGTGGCATGCATCTTTTCGATTTCAGCGTTTACCCTTTCAATCTCTGCTAATACTTCAGCCCGTGTTCTAAAACTGCTGTTGACCTCATAAAACGGGCGGACTTGCACCGTGCTGGTTCCACAATACATGCCGCTCAAATCAACAGGTAAGAGACCCAAACCGGCACTAAATGTATAGTTAACGCCTTCAAGTTTGTCACTGACTAAAACTTGAGAAGTTGAATAGCCTGCTTCAATAAAAGGAATGCTTGCACCTTCTGAAATTACAACAGATCTACCTGGTACTTTGTCCCAGCCAGTGTAGAGACCAAGATTTTCGTAAACTGAGCCTTGAATATCTATTTCGGCACCAAAGCATTGGGCGATATAACAGCCTGCCTGACCATCTGGACCAATCATCACACCAGCTTCAGATGTACCGGAGATGCCAACACCGCCGCCGTAGCCAACGCCTACAGTAACGGTCATATTCAAATCTTCAGCCATGTCACTAAAAGCTGCCACCTTGCCCACATTCGGTCCCCCGACCATGGCAGCACATACATCATAATCCAGCGTTTTTAGCTGCTCGAACACAACAGTGGGGTCTTCAGGTAAACAGACCTCTTGTATTGATCCGTTAAAATCAAGCTCGCCTGCCAACAGGGACATGTCAATACAATTGGAATGGTTTGTGTCTGATAGAAAGTCAACTTCTGGAATGATTTCTTCAGTTTCAGGGGCATTATCTACATCAGTGAGCGGAGTCGGGAAAACTTCTTCATCTGGCTGCACCGGCGGCTCAGTAAGAATAATATCATTCTGTGTTGGGGTGATGGCAGCTTCATCTTCAATGTGACCAAGAGGGGTGAGCTGCCAGAATTGGCCGCTGTAGTTGCCGGTATTTCCCATGAAAGGATCATAGGTGTCGCTGTAGGTGTCCAACGAACGGCCGTTTCCCAAAAACATATTACTCAAGCGAAAATATCCATCACCGGCAGGAATGAGCTGCCAGTATTGACCGCTGTAGCCGCCGTCGTAGGCCATAAAAGGTTCATGGGTGTCACCATACGTGTCGAGGAAACGGCCGTCGCCATAAGCCATGCTCGTCAAAAAATAATAACCATCACCAGCCGGTGTGAATTTCCAATATTGGCCACTGTAATTGCCACTGTCACCCATGAATAGGTCATTGGTCGCACCACTGTACGTTTCTAGAGCAAATCCCGTGCCCAGAAACATATTTGTCAACCGGTACCATTGATTGGTATCAATTGGATCTGTCGCTTCATCCGCAGCAGCGCTTGGCAGCGAAATAAATTGCGTAATGAATAGCGCCATTAAAAATGCGAAAATAAATACATTTGCTCTACTTACAATACTGTTCATGATTATCTCCTTGAAGTGGCTGATCAGCTTGTCAGCCGGTCAGTCTGGTCATTTTATTAAAAACTATATCGCTGAAATGCTTATGACCGCTACTTTACGAAACGGCCGTCAGCAGTTCGTCAGCATTTGTCGTCAAAAACGTCGGCAATTTGTATAATTTTTGAATGTCCTTATCGTTAAAGTTCTTTAATTCGTTTCAAGCGAGCAGCAGCGGCCATGCCATCACCAAATTCCGTTCGGTCAAAGTGCAGGGCTTGTTGGTGTATCTGGCATTGGAAGCGGACAAAGCCCATGCACGTGATGTGTTGGCGACCTTGTTTTGGCCAGAAGAACCGGATACCGTTGCCAAAAAGAACTTACGCCAATCGCTGTATCAACTGAGGCGCGTACTGGGAGATTCTGGAGATGAGGGAACCGCATTTTTACACGTCACGCGCCAAACCGTGCAATTTAATACAGCCAGCGAGTATCAATTGGATGTGGATGACTTTTTAGCTGCAACGGCACAAGATGATATGGAAACGGCCGTTATCCTTTACAGGGGTGAACTTTTACCCGGTTTTACCTGCGACAGCTTACAATTTGAAGGCTGGTTATTAACCAAAAGAGAAACATTCCATCGACTGGCACTTGACGCGCTTTACCAATTAACAGAACAGTATCTGGAAAACGGGAATTTGGCTGCTGCACAACAAACAGCACGCCGGCAGATCACTTTTGAACCCTGGCGTGAAGAAGCCCACCGGCAGCTCATGATCGCGCTGGCTCAACAAGGAGAGCGCAGTGCCGCGCTGGCACAGTATGATATTTGCCGCCAGGTATTGTGGGCAGAAATCGCAGTTGAGCCAGATGACGAGACCGAAGAATTATGGGCACGGATCGATGCTGGTAAAGACATTGATTTTGCCCCCAAGAAAAAACAGTCTCCTCCCCCAGTCCCTTTCCAGGCAGCATCCGTGCCGCCCCATTTTGTAGGTCGCGAACCATTGCTGCAAGCAGCCGTTAAGCTCCTGACACGCACGAGCGAACAGATCAACAGTGTAGCGCTTGTGGGCATGGGCGGGGTGGGCAAAACATCGTTGGCGGCGGCTTTAGCTCTACATCTGAAAGATCATTTCAAAGATGGCGTTTTGTGGGGAAATCCGCGCACCAGCGAGACTGAACATATTTTAGAGGTTTGGGGACGGGCTTATGGCCATGATTACAGCAACTTGCCAGATTTGCGCAGCCGCGCAACGGCCGTACGTGGCTTACTCGCATACAAACAAACCCTGATCATTCTTGACAATGTGGACGATGCCGCCAAAGTACGCGCCTTACTTCCCAGTGGCTCGAATTGCGCCTTGCTTTTGACCACACGCAATTCTGATGTTGCGGCAGCCTTAAACTGCCAGACAGTGCCCGTGGTCGAACTATCTCCCGCCAGCAGCCAGAATTTATTAGCAAACATCCTCGGCAAAGAACGCATTACGGCCACACCGGCAGAAACAGCCGCAACTGTCAAAATCGGAGCATTATTGCATTATTTGCCATTGGCAGTGGAGATCGCGGCCCAACTGCTTAAATCGCGGTCACGTATGAGCCTCACCATGATGGCGGCTCGTCTTGAGGATGCTCAGCAGCGTCTGGGCCTAGCGATTAGTGACCGGGCTGTGCGTGCGTCTTTTCACGTCAGTTGGGATATGCTAGATACGCAGTTGAGACATATTTTTGCATGTGTGGCGGTGTTTGATGGACGGCCGTTTAGCCCCAAAGCTCTGGCTGCCGTTATAGACAAGGACCTTTTTGGCATCGAAGATGCGCTCTACACCTTAACAGCACTTTCCTTGTTACGGGAAGAAGGAACAAACCAGTATAAACAACATCCACTCTTGGCAGATTTTGCTGCCGAAAAATTGGATGATGCCCCCCGTTATCAAACCCGTATGGCGGACTATTATTTGGGGTTTGTACACACACATAACAGCGATTTTGATGCCCTTGATCCGGAATGGGGCAATATTTCTGCTGCGATTGAAACGGCGCATCAATTGACCCGCTGGCAAATGGTACTGGATTTCACTGATGTTTTAGCTGAGTCCTGGATACGCTACGGCCGTATGCGCGAAGCCGATCAAGCCTATGTCTATGCCCAAGAAGCCGCTGAGAGACTGCAAGATGATGTGCGTTTGGCCAAGACACTATTACGTAGAACGGAGACAACTATAGAAAGTGGCAGTTACAATCAGGCGTGGGAGCAATTGCGTGGTTGTTACCGGCTTTATTACCAGTTGGAAGACGATTATGGCATCGCCCAAACGCAATATTTGCAGGGTTATGTTTTGTTTGATCAGGGTCGTTTTGCCGAGGCTGAAAAGGTTTTGAATGCGAGTCTGGCGATTTTTGAGGATTTAAGTGATGTAAGGGAAACGGCCGTTGCGCAGCGTTTGTTGGCACGTGTCTACCTGGCCACAGATAAAACCTCTGACAGGGCCGCGAAAACAGCCAAAGAAGTCCTGCAAATGCAAGAACCTTTAGGTGATGAAGATGAAATAATTTCAGTATTACGGCTTTTGTCTACCATCGAAATTCGTAGAGAAAATTTAACCGTAGCCGAAGCATATGCCGCTCGTGCGATTGAGCTCAGCATCAAAACACAGAATCTGGCTGAAAAAGGAGCTGCCTACTACCTTTTAATCATGATTTTTAGAATGCGTAAAGCATTTGCAAAGGCTGAAAAGGTTATCCAGGAATGCCTCGAGATTTTTCAATACCTGGGCAATAGACGCTATGAAGCCATGATATTACACGAACTTAGTGTTAACTATTTGGCTGTCGGCAAGTATCCAGAAGCTCAACAAATAACATCCCACACATTGGATATTTTTCGACAAACTGAAGATCGCCTGGGCTATGGCTATGCTCTGCGCCAAAGAGGGGATATATATCTGCGGTTAGGTGAAACAGAAAAAAGTCAACAATCTTGGCGAGAAGCCCAACAAATGGCACAACAATTAGGTTTCAGCCATCTGTTAGGTCAACTCGATCAACGTTTAGAAATGAATTGATTTGGTACCTTATCAGTGAGATTCCCTTCGGCCGTACTCAGGGCATGCTTGCACGTTGTACGAGAATTTTCTGACACGAATTATATTCGTGACATTCGTGTCAGAATCTTTTCTGGTTTATCCAGGTTTGGTCTATCAAATTAATCATCCACCACCATGGTCGATTTCAGGGCCTTCGTTTGTCCAGCCGCTGAAAAGAACTAAATCAATGATTTGGTCGATTCGCGTCACATCATCGTGTAGTTTATCAAACCCATCTTTTAACCAAGTAGGGGTATCTAATTCAAAAGATTCAAAATTGTTAACGTTAGAGGAAGCTTTAAAACCATCAATTTTTCTTTTGCAATATTTTTCAAATAGTGCTGCAGCAAGTTCTTCCGGTTCGATCGGTGCCGAGATTTCCTTTTGTCCGATTACCTCAATTTTGACGGGAGAAACCATTTGAACCTGCGGTCTTGGGTCTTCAATAGTCTCTCGAGTTATATCTATCATAATTTGTTTTGTTTTGGGAATATGTTTCCAGGGTTGATCTCTCGAGACAATTTCAGGCATAATGGCATCAAGAATCAGATCTATGATGATTTGTACGTCATCTAAAATATCTTGGCCATTTTTCACACTACCACCAATTTCATAATCAGCG
>JAGRDI010000262.1:0-2969 GCA_020432765.1 Anaerolineales bacterium
CCACATTGTTTTCCCTGCCAGCAGTCCTATGAAGTAAACGGCCGCACCCAGCGACACCCCTCCCAACAAAGCGACCTGAAGTGCCAACAAGAAAGCCATACTCCATGGTTTATACATTTTTGGTATGGTCTGTATTTGCCAGCGAAAAGCATTATTCAGGTTCGTGGCTTCAAACTGGTCGATATAATATGCCTTGATCTGGTTCAGGGCACGTACACTTTCTGTCCATGCCTGGCGCAAACGCACCAACTGCAACAGCGTAGAAATGCCAAACAAGGTCAAGGTCAGGAATACAATAATTAATGCGCGATGAAGGTTATCAAGCACAGCATTCTCAACTTGAAGACTAAAAAAAGCGCCCACTAACGTACCAAACGTAACTACATAGTAGGTGCTGACCCGCGCACGATCCTCATTTGCTTGAAAAGCTGATTGTGCAATGTAATCAAATTCTGAAGTGAGCAGGCTGTCGGCGCTGAGTGTCGCCGGCACTTGTGGTTTATCCACACGCATTTGTTCTGGCTGTTCGGCTGCATTCATCATCTAAAATCCCGCCTTTTCATCTGGTTGATCCGATTTTTCACATCATACATGACAAAGAGGTCAGAAACAAATTAAGTTGTTTCCAATCCAACTAACTAATCGTTCATAAACAATTCTGTTTCTCCTGCGTTCGCGATACAATATACGCTATGCTTATTGGTTTAATCAAAACAATGCGGCCACGTCAATGGTCAAAAAACATTTTTGTCTTTGTGGCGCTTATTTTCGACAACAAACTGACCGACCCGATCAGTGTTTTGCGCACATTGGGAGCGTTTGTTTTATTATGTTTAATGTCAAGTGCGGTTTATTTGATGAACGACCTGGCCGACATCGAAAACGACCGCCAACACCCGACAAAAAAGCAACGGCCGTTGCCCTCAGGGCAGTTAAGTCCAACTATCGCTGCAATTGCAGCCGTTGTCTTAGCAGCAGGTAGTCTAGTGGCTGGCTTTGCCCTGGATTTCGAACTCGGTCTGGTTTTATTGGCCTATCTGATTATTCAAGTCGCCTACACATTCTGGCTAAAAAATGTGGTGCTGGTTGATGTCATGATGGTTACGGCCGGATTTATCTTGCGCATTGCTGCGGGTGTGGTCGTCATCAATGTCGAACGTTTCTCACCCTGGCTATACGTTTTCGGTGGTTTCCTGGCATTATTCATGATATTGGGCAAACGGCGGCACGAATTGATTTTGCTTGGCGCAGGAGCAAGCAGCCATCGCTCGATATTAGAAGAGTATAACCTGGACTTAATCGACCGCTTATTGGGCATTGTCACCACCAGTGCCGTCGTCTCTTACAGCTTATATACATTTTTGGCAGAAGGTGTCCCTGACAACCATATGATGATGTTGTCAATTCCGTTTGTCGTCTATGCAATTTTCCGTTACTTGTATTTGATCCATGTGCGTCATGAAGGTGGTGCGCCTGAAGACATCTTCTTGCGCGATCGACCCATGCAGATGTCGATGGTTTTATTTGGCATCGTTGTCTTTGTGGCGATATATATTTTAGGTTAGGGTATGGTTACAGCAACAGCACCTGGAAAAATCATTTTATTTGGTGAACATGCGGTGGTCTATGGCCGTCCTGCCATCGCCAGCCCGCTTTCCCAAATTCGCGCCACTGCCAAAATTGAAGCCGCCCAAACGCCTGGTGTACGCTTACTGGCTCCGGACTTGGACATTGAGAAATCTTTGGAAACGACGTTAGCAGACGGCGATGCTTTTGGAGCGGCCGTTCAGCAAGTACAAGCAGCCACCGGAATTACAGAACTTCCACCTATGACAATCACCGTCAGCAGCCAGATTCCCATTGCCGGCGGCTTAGGCAGTGGTGCCGCCATCACAGCCGCCGTCATCCGTGCATTGGCAACTTTTTTGGGTTTTGCTGATCTGGCAGCACCCGCCTGGGTATCGGAACTGACCTACGAAGTCGAAAAGATTTATCACGGCACACCCAGCGGTATAGACAACACCGTTGTCGCCTACGAAAAGCCGGTTTATTTTGTGCGCCAACAACCCCAGAATCGCATCGAGACGTTCGCAGTAAAACGGCCGCTGCACCTCCTCGTAGGCGACACCGGTATCAGCAGCAGCACAAAACTGTCTGTGGGTGATGTGCGTCGTCAATGGCAGGCTGCTCCGTCAATTTTTGAAGCGCTTTTCGATGAATGCGGCCAAATAGCCGAAGCGGCCCGTGCAGCGATTGAAAACGGCGATCTCGCTTTAATCGGTGACCTCATGAACCAAAATCATCTTGTTTTGGACAAAATGACGGTCTCCTCCCCGGAACTAGACCAGCTTGTGGAAGCAGCCCAACAAGCAGGTGCGCTGGGCGCAAAGTTGAGCGGCGGCGGACGTGGTGGTAATATGATTGCATTGGTAACGGCCGATACGGAAACGGCCGTGCGTCAAGTACTTCTAGCCGCAGGTGCTAAACATGTTCTCTGCAGTGTAATTAAATGAACGGCAGACTACAAGAACAAAATTTTGTATTCTGTTACGCGTTAATTGCGCGATAACAAGTGTCGAGATGTCAAACAACAATGAACAAAATTCCAGCTTCCTGCCCTCAGTGTGGCGCAGATAAAATAAAGGGAATGACATGCAGGGAACAACTTGCTGGAATATTGGCTTGGGAGTGGCATGACCCAGTCTTGTACGCTGAACACTTTTTGACAGTGGCTTCATACAACCTCCAGCATCCAGCCCAGTTTACAGATGAATCAATCGTCAAGCTACGTGAAGCTTTTATCGATCACCTTGATAATGGAACACCTACAAAGGTGTTGCGACGACGAATGGCAAAATTTGCCACAGGAGAAAAGAAAGTGCTCAAGAATTTCCCGGTGCGCCAAATGATTTTGCGTCATTGGAATATGACCATTGCCGATGTTTATCTACCAAGTTCTCCTGAAGGTG
>JAGRDI010000262.1:3074-9723 GCA_020432765.1 Anaerolineales bacterium
GTTCCGAACGCGTTCCATACTCCCAAATAACTACTGTATTCTCTATTGAACCCTCGCGAGAGTGCATCTTATGATATAATGGCAAAGTTAACCGAGATGTTGTCAGAGGAAAATGTGTGTTGTTATGCCAACTGCATTACGTAGTGGTCCATATCGTTTTATTTTTACCCCTACGATTGTCGAGAACCAAGGCATATGCACGTAGATCGGGATAATTTGAGCGCCAAGCTTTGGCTCGATCCAGATGTTCGTTTAGCTGAGAACTTGGGTTATAAACGCCACGAACTGCGGGTGATCGAGCGGTTGGCACATGAAAATCTGGAGAATTTACGCGATGAATAGGACAACTTCTGTCGAGAAGCTGCAAGCCAAGCCTAAAGTAATGGGTGTGATAGTTACCGAGGATACATTAAGTGTGGATTTAACGGACGGGCGCACGATTGCTGTGCCGTTGATGTGGTTTCCCCGTTTGGCTTATGGCACCGATGAAGAACGAGCAAACTTTCAAATCGCAGGAGCGGGTTATGGCATCCACTGGCCAGACCTGGATGAAGACATCGGCGTGGAAGGATTGTTATTAGGTAAACAATCTATGGAGAGTGAGGCTTCCTTTGCCCGCTGGTTGGCAAAGCGTTCACAGAGCCACCCATCAGCAATGGCTGGGCAGACTGCACTTTAAACAAATGTTAACAATTCACAATTGTATGAGAAAGCAAAAAGGCCAACCAACCGGTTGACCCTAAAGCTACACTATGTGTTTAACAACGGGTTAACTCTTCGCTTGAGTCTTCAAACAGCGCGTACAAATAGACTTACGGACTTTACGGCCGTTTTCCTGAAATGTTACACGCTGAATATTGGGCTTAAATTGCCGCTTGGTCTTCTTTTGCGAAAAGCTAACATTGTGGCCTGACATCGGCCCCTTGCCACAAATCTGACATTTAGCCATAATTTCACCTACCTGACAAATTAAAAGCGACCATTGAGGCCGCTCGATTGCAAAATAATCAAGTCCAAATTATACACAAGGCTGATTGATTTGCAACCAGATTAATAATTTAGTAGGGTTGTCCCTACTTTTCCCAAAAATAATTTAGTGTGCCCCATGATTTAGGTGCGCTGGAGAAAATATGCCCACAAGAGACGAAACCTTAGGACAAATTGACATTTCGTCAAGCGCGGTAGCCACCGTTGCCAATCAAGCGATTCATCAATGTTATGGTGTAGTTGGCATGGCAAGCAAAAATTTAGCAGACGGCATTGCCAATCTATTAACACGCGACAGCCGTCGCGGTATCGAAATTCGTACCGTTGCCGATGGTGTCGAAATTGATGCCTACGTTATTGTGCAATATGGTGTACGCATCAAAACCGTTGCCGAAAGCATCCAACATACCGTAAAATTTCACGTTGAAAAAGCAATCGGCCTGCCCGTACATGCTGTAAACGTCTATATTCAAGGATTGCGGTTTAACCCTGACAACCAGGATTAGACGATTCTAAAAGTCGAGAGGAAGAGAAAATTGGCTCAGTATAGTTCAAGGGTCGCACCATCTGTGCATGAAAAATGGTTACAGTGCAACGGCCGTCAATTACGCAAATTAGCAAAAGCAGGGTTGATCTGGCTGGAACAAAACCACCAGTATGTCAATTCGCTCAATGTTTTCCCTGTGCCGGATGGCGATACAGGCACCAATATGCTGCTTACCATGCGCTCTGCTATTGAACGTGTGGAAAGCAGCGCAGAATTAAATGTCGGCAAAGTCGCCGCCAGTCTCTCACAAGGTGCCTTAATGGGAGCACGCGGCAATTCTGGTGTCATCCTCAGCCAAATATGGCGTGGTTTGGCCAAAGGGCTGAAGGGTAAAGAAACCTTCAATGTGCACGATCTTGCCCAAGCTATTATTGAAGCCTCAGAAACAGCTTACAATGGCGTCATGCGCCCAGTCGAAGGTACGATTCTAACCGTTATCCGTGAAGGTGCCGCCGAAGCAGCCGATGCAGCCGAAAAAAGCTCAGATTTACGCTTTTTCATGGAACGCGTCGTCGAACGCTGCCAACAAGCATTGGAGCGCACACCTGAACAGTTGCCCATTCTCAAACAAGCTGGTGTGGTCGATTCCGGAGGACAAGGGCTTGTCTACATTTTTGAAGGCATGCTGCGCTATGTGAACGGACAAATGCGTAATTTAGACCAATTGGCGGCTACACAAACGGCCGCGATAAGCCACGAAGCGCCTGCCTCAGCGCAAGCGTTAGTCGTCCCCGAAAGTGGTGTGCTTGAAAATCATTACGATGTGCAGTTTATTTTATTGGGCAAAGCATTGAATGTGCTTGATGTGCGCAATCGTATTGATGCCATGGGTGACTCCACCGTTGTCGTTGGCGATTCAGAAACCATCAAAGTACATATACATGTCGATAATCCCGGCGAACCATTGGCATATGGCGCGAGTCTGGGGCAAATCACAGATGTGGTCGTTGAGAATATGCAGCTGCAAATGGAAGAGATTATCGAGACGTCTAATGGCTTCGGTGCAGCCGCCATCCCTGAAATAACGGTGAAACCTGGCCAAATCGGTGTCGTCGCTGTGGCTGCTGGCGATGGTTTAGCCGCGATTTTCCGCAGTATGGGAACTGCTTATGTCGTCAATGGCGGCCAGACCAATAATCCCAGCACAGAGGAGATTTTCCAGGCGACACAAGATGTACCTACAGACAAAATCATCATTTTACCCAATAACAAAAACATTTTTTTGGCAGCCGAAGCTGTGCGTGACTTAAGCCCGAAACATGTGAAAGTGCTGCCGACACGTACGATACCACAAGGAATATGTTCTATGTTAGCGCTGGAACCTGATAGTGACTTGGAAGAAACGGCAGCAGCGATGTGGGATTTGGCACAACAGGTGAGTACAGGTGAAATCACACGCGCCACGCGCACAGTGAACCTGGATGGTGTTGATGTGCACGAAGGCGAGTTGATTGGTTTGGTAGACGGCCGTCTCGCGGCATCTGGCCCTGAAATAGCTGACATCTTACCGGATATGTTGGCAAATATGGAATTAGAAGACCGCGAAATCGTCTCTATCTATTATGGTGCCGACAGAACAAAAAACGATGCTGCTCAACTCCAATCCCAAATTGAGAGCTTATATCCCGATGTCGAGGTAGAATTACTGTCCGGCGGCCAGGCACATTATTTCTTTATTTTAGGGGCGGAATAGGTAGTCAGCCGGTCAGCAAAAAGCTGAATTACTGGCAAGCTGAACTGCTGAATCACTAAAAACCATGACTATTCGCATTGTAACTGACAGCGCTTGTGATGTACCCGCTGATATTGCTGCGGAATTGAATATCACGATTATACCGGTCTATATCAACATCGGGGATGAAAGTTATTTGGATGGCGTAGAACTGACACGCCGCGAGTTTTTTGATAACCTCCCCGACTATAAAACTTTTCCAACAACGGCCGCCCCATCTATTGGCACATTTACGGCCGTTTACCAAGAACTCGCCGATCATGGCGTTGACGAAATCATCTCCATTCATATTCCAGAGGGATTGAGCGCTACATTCCATTCTGCACGTTTAGGTGCTGCTGAAGTGACTGGTGCCACCATCACATTATTTGACAGCATGCAGTTGACAATGGGTGCTGGTTTACAAGTCATTATGGCAGCCGAAGCGGCAGCAGCAGGTAAGAGTTTGTCAGAAATTATGGCGCTTTTGGAAGAAATTCGACCCAAAGCACACATCTTTGCCATCCTTGACACGTTGGAATTCATGCGGCGCAGTGGGCGTGTGGGTTGGGCTCAATTTGCAGCCGGCACACTCTTGCGCATCAAGCCAATTGTGAGTGTATTTAATGGTGAAGTCGGTCAGGCAGCACGGGTGCGCACCTCCAATCGTGCGATACGTGAGATGCTCAAGATGACCACAGACCTCAGCCCGCTGGCACGTATTGCCATATTGCACACGCACAATCTTGAAGGCGCCGAAAGCCTCAAGGCACAATTACAACCATTATTCCCACCTGATCAAAGCGTCCCTGTAATGGAAATCACACCGGCTATTGGTGCCCATACAGGCCCCAATGCTGTTGGGGTAGCATTCATTCGAAAATAATTAGCCAGTCAGCGATCAGCAAAAAATTTGGCTGACGAGCTCCACAAAAACTTATGGCACGTGCATTTAAGCGATTAGAACGCGTTTTAGCATTAGAAAAACAACAAGATTATCAAGATAAAGCAGTCGTTGGCGGTATTCACCAATTTGCTGTGTATTGGGTTGCCCAGGCGCAAGAAGAAGCGCAGGATGAGGCAGACAAGGCACTTATTGAACAGACCTCAGAAGTTTTGATGGAATACGGCCGTTTACCTGGCAAAGAAGCACGCGCCAAGGCCATTGATGGGTTAATGGCAAGCCTACAACGGCGTCAAGAGCGGATTGGTTCAGAACCACAAAGCCCGCAACGGCCGTCACAACCAGCAAAAAAGAAAAACACACAAAAGACACCAACATCGCGAAAACAAAAACCAAAATCAGCGCCTAAAACGACAGAACCTGAGCCTGAACCAGTTGACCCAGACCCTGCTGGTTTATCCCAGTCCATTCAAATATTGCCTGGTATTGGACCAAAACTTGCCGAAAAAATCAACAAACTCGGGGCACACACCATTTGGGAATATTTATACATTTTCCCGCGCCGTTACGACGATTACACCTTGATGAAACCAATCAACCGCCTTGTCTATGGGGATCAGGTCACCATCATTGGCACAATTTGGCAAACACGCGCCCAACGCATGCGCAACAGTCAGGTCATGGTGCGTGCCACAATCAACGATGGCACGGGAGCCGTACAGGCAACCTGGTTCAATCAACCATGGCTAACCGAAAAACTACACGCCGGGATGCAAGTCGTGATCAGCGGCAAAGTCGAACAATTTTTAGGCCGCCCCGTATTTAACTCACCCCAATGGGAACCTTTGGAAATCGAACCACTGCGAACACGCCGCATCGTGCCGGTTTATCCACTCACCGAAGGACTCACCAGCAAAAAAATGCGTGATACCATGCGCACGGCCGTTACGCAATGGGCACCACGCATTCCCGATCCATTACCAATCAATGTCAGCCAACGTCAAAATCTATATTCGCTGCCACAGGCCGTCGCCAAAACGCATTTTCCTGACACGCAAGAAAACCTGCATAAAGCACGCCGCCGCGTCATGTTTGATGAACTGTTCATGCTGCAACTAGGCATGCAAGGACAGCGGCACGAATGGCAATCACAACCGGGCATGCCACTACAAATCACAGCAGAACAATTCGAGGTTTTTCGTGCCGAATTGCCCTTCAAATTCACCAATGCCCAAGAAAAAGTCACACAGGAAATATTAGCTGATATCCGCCGTGATGTGCCTATGAATCGCCTCTTACAAGGGGATGTTGGCGCAGGTAAAACCGTTGTCGCTGCTGCCGGTATGTTTGCAGCCGTGCGTGCAGGCGCACAATCTGCCTTGATGGCTCCTACTGAAATTCTGGCTGAACAGCATTTCAAAGGTTTGTCGATGCTGCTAGCTCCATTGAACATCACCATCGAACAACTTACTGGCAGCACGAGCGCTGCTGAAAAAGAACGCATTTATGCAAGTTTAGCTGACGGTACGACCCAAATTGTCATCGGCACCCACGCCTTGATTCAAGAGTCAGTGACTTTCAAGCAACTGGGGTTGGCAGTGATTGATGAACAGCACCGTTTTGGCGTTGAGCAGCGCGGTGCCTTACGCCAAAAAGGGCCTCAAACAGAAACGGGAACGATCAATCCACATCTGTTGGTAATGTCAGCGACACCTATTCCACGCACATTAGCACTTTCGCTCTATGGCGATTTGGATTTATCAATTCTGGATGAAATGCCGCCAGGCCGCCAAGAAATCAAGACCCGCTGGCTGCGCACCAGCGAACGCGAACGCGCCTACACGTTTGTTCGCAAACAAGTATTAGAAGGTCGCCAAGCCTATATCATTTTTCCGCTGGTGGAAGAATCTGAAAATATCGATGCCAAAGCAGCTGTCGAAGAGTTTGAGGTTTTACAAAATGCGGTTTTTGCTGATCTGAAAGTGGGGTTGGTACACGGCCGTCTCAGTTCAAGCGAAAAAGAAGCGGCCATGCGTGCATTTTATGCCGGTGAAACCGACATTTTAGTCGCGACATCCGTCATTGAAGTCGGTGTTGATGTACCAAACAGCACCGTAATGGTCATTGAAGGTGCCAACCGCTTTGGCCTTGCACAATTACACCAATTCCGTGGCCGTGTTGGGCGCGGCGAACACCAATCTTATTGTATTTTGGTTGCTGATGACAGCTCGACCGATTCTGAAAAACGGCTGCAGGCACTCGAACAGACAAATGATGGTTTTATTCTTGCCGAAAAAGATTTGGAACTGCGCGGTCCCGGCGAATTTTTTGGCAGACGCCAAAGCGGTCTGCCTGAATTACAAATGGCGTCGCTGTTGGACATGGAACTATTAGAGATCGCACAACAAGAAGCACAAACCATTTTTGCTGCCGATCCCTTGCTTGAGCAGCCAGAACACGCAGCACTACGTGACCGCGTAGCTAAATTCTGGGCACAAGC
>JAGRDI010000262.1:9734-10394 GCA_020432765.1 Anaerolineales bacterium
GGCGATGTCAGTTAGGAGAATATTTTGATTAAACGTGCAGTTTACCCAGGCACTTTCGACCCTGTACATTATGGGCATCTCGATCTTATGAATCGCGGTGCAGCTTTGTTTGATGAACTCGTTGTTGCCGTTTATGACCACCGTCTGCCTATTAAATCAGTTTTATTCACAGTTGATGAACGTATGCAAATGATTCGCGAAGCGCTTGACGGACAAAATGATAAGATCAAAGTGATGCCGTTCAGCGGTCTATTGGTTGATTTTGCCAGAGAGATCAATGCGCAGGTGATTGTGCGTGGTTTGCGTGTGTTTTCTGACTTTGAGTTTGAATTTCGTTCCGCTTTAGCGAATAAACGACTGGCCCCGCATCTGGAAACCATTAGTTTGATGACGAAAGAAGAGCATACTTTTTTGAGTGGGACAACGGTGCGTGAAATTGCTTCGCTGGCTGGCAATGTCACCAGTATGGTTCCCGTTAATGTGGCTGAGGCGCTGTACGGCCGTTTTCAAATAGACCACGTAGATTTTGACCAAAAACCATCATTGCGTGATTAAGCGTCTGATCTATAATAAATGTAACTATTTGAGTAAGAACAGGGTAAAAATATGGACATACAACATCTGGTTGATCGCCTCGAACAAACCTTAAACGACAGCTTT
>JAGRDI010000262.1:10460-13421 GCA_020432765.1 Anaerolineales bacterium
GTTGCTGTGCCGGAAGAGGTCAAACGTGCGACGCGTATCGAAGGCGAAAAAGACCGCATTTTGGCGCAAGCACATGAAGAAGCAGATCGCATTCGTGAACTGGCACGTCAGGAGGCCGAAGAACTCGTCGCCCGCGAGTCCATCATCGAATCAGCCGAACATCGCGCCGACATGATTCTAGAACGATCGCGCCGTGAAGCCGAGATTTTGCGCCAAGATGCTGACGTCTATGTTATCAATGAACTGGCCAAACTGGAAAACGATTTGTTGAATTCATTGGCTGTTGTGCGCAATGGATTAAATAAAATTCAGCAAGAACAACCAGACTTGACCCCACCTCTAACCGAAAACCCCATACAAGCAGCTCCCGTCGAGGCTGAAATCTCAGCAAACAATTGATTGTGTTGCTTTGATTCCTCAAAAAAAAAGAGCCTGTTGCCACAACAGGCTCTTTATGATCTTTGTGTACTGACTACAACGAATACTTCGACGGGTTCAGGACAAGTGTGAATAACGACAAATTTTACTTTTGTGTTTTGGGCCTTCTTCCCTCAATTTGTTATAGTCTCTAGCCAGCTATGCTGAAAAGCTCATCAGGATCAATCCTCGACAATTTCGCCTTCGATGATTTCACCACTGTAAGTAGAGGCTCCTACAAATTTCATACGGCGCAGGCGGAATGAAAGCACAAGCAAAAACAAGCCTAAAATCAACAAGAAAAAACCTGTTATCCAGACCAAAACGGTGCCGGAGGCTTGCGTTTGAGTGAACAAAACAAAGGCGAACATAATCCAAAGCGCACCCCAAAACAACCGTGACCATTGTCGCCCACGAAAACCTCGCATTAATTGAATAATACCAACGATCGCCGCACCGACTCCAACGAGAAGCAGCAGGGCACTTAATGCCAGTGTGGCGATATATTGGGCAATAGTAAAAACTATCAAACCCACAATAACGACAACAAAGCTGCTCAAGGCGCGTCCAGTCCAATTGCCGGCCTGTTTGCGCCCTAAAAATGCTTCTATCATGCCCATAAAGCCACTTATGACAATAAAAATGCCGATAAGTTTGACCAGCGCAGTGGGGGTCTGTGCGGGATTCAATATGGCAAATAAGCCAAAACCAATGGTGATAATGCCCTGCATGAGCAGCAACCACCAGACGCTAGACCAGGCTCGGTTGAGTGATTGTGCCTCTGCCTGTGTTAAATTAGATCGCATAAATTCCTCCTGAGGATTGAATCGCGTAGAAGTCAACCTCGTGTTCTCTGTGTCCTTTATTTTATCTTTGCGAAAAAAGCGGGCCGAGTTTTGTTGCCAATAACATATTGCCTGAGACTTGTAGTTTGCCCGACATGAAGGCCATTTCGGGTTTGATTTCCCCTTTGAGCATGGCGCGAAAATCAGCATAGGCCATGTTTAGCGTGCAGCCCGCAGCGGGATCACTGCCTGGGTGGGCACTGCCAGGGCTGTTTTTAAGGTCAACAATATATTCGCCGCCATTTTCACCACTGATGTTGAATTGATAGATGGCGCCTACTTTTTCAATCCATTCGGGATGGTTTTGAATACGGCCGTTTATCTCCTCAAAAATAGCAACGGATTTGGGTAAGGCTGTGGCTGATTCAGCCACGATCGTTTCCTCCATAACTGGTGCGTGCAATTCAACAACCGCATTCGACAAAACCACTTCGTCGCGCTCAGCTACTTTGGTCCGGAAAATAATATGCGTGTCTGATTCCTGCCACATTTCCGTGATTAATGTCTCCCCGGGAAAAACATGTTTGCTAAAGCGCACCTGAATACTCTTGAAACGTGCCGGATCATTGTCAGCAAAATGTTTAACCACCGCACGCGCTGCAAAACCAAAGGTACATAGGCCATGCAGAATAGGTTTGTCAAAACCGCCAATGGCTGCCATGGCCGGGTCGGCATGTAATGGGTTGCGGTCACCAGACGACAAACGATACAGCAATGCTTGATTCTCGTTGGTCAAATCCTGATGTATTGCATCCGGTTCGCGCTGTGGTGGCAAGTTGATTTTGCTTGATGGGCCGCGTTCACCGCCAAAATTGCCAATGCCACGAATAAAAAGCGAAACACGGTTAAAAGCAACTTCAGCGCCTTTTTCATCGCTGCTAACCACATCAACATAGACGAGGGCACCAGAGCCTTTGTCATAGATTTGGGCAATTTTGGCATTGGTGGTGATGGTAGCGGTGAGGGGCAACGGCCGTTTTAATTCCAAATATTGTTCGCCATGTAACAGCATCATCGGATTAAACTTGAGGCCCGGCACCGAGCCGATTTGATCCAAGATCGTAAACGGGAATGTGACACCAAACGTTGGGAACGCTGCAAAGCCCGATTGGTTGAGTTCATAGGTAAATTTCAACTCGCTGGGATCAAGCGGGTCGGCTGCGGCTCCAATAGATAATGCATAGAGGCTCAAATCCTTTTCGGTGTAAACCATGTCGCGCGGCGCTAATTCATATCCAAGCGCTTTGTCTAAATCCACATATTCGTTGCCAGTTTTTGGTTTTGCGCCCAGCGATTTCAAATTGGCTGTAATAGGATCGAAGGCGGCCATGGCACTGGTCGGATAGTCAGGGTCTTCAAAATCGTTGATTTGTGTCCATTTGTCAGCAATACTTTCGGGGGAAAAGGAGCCATCCAAGGGAAAAAACACGCCTTTGCTGCGCTGCCAGCGTAAGCGTGACACCCAGCCGGCACCCAATTCAAATAGTTCACCAGTTACAGTTGTGTTTTCATGACACAGATAAGCAACCAAAGGAGCAACATATTCCGGTTTGATCTGCTGCACAAGGTCAGCGGGTAAAATAGTCTCGGTCATGCGTGATCCGGCAACAGGCGCAATGGCATTAACACAAATGTTGCGCTTCTTGCCTTCAATCGCGAGTGAATTCGCCAGACCAACCAGTCCTAATTTAGCACTACT
>JAGRDI010000262.1:13510-17378 GCA_020432765.1 Anaerolineales bacterium
GTTCACGTAAATAAGGCCAGGCGGCATGTGTAACTTGATAAGAGCCCTTCAAATGCACCTGATAAATTAAATCCCAATCCTCAGCTTGCATGTTGTGGAAACTGACATCACGTAAAATCCCGGCATTGTTGATGATGATATCGATACGGCCGTAATGATCCATTGCCGTTTGCACGATTTTTGCACCCACTTCAACAGAATCGTAATTGGCAACAGCTTCGCCGCCAGCCGCCAAAATTTCAGCCACAACCTTATCCGCTGCGGAGACACTCGCGCCGTCTCCGTGACGACTGCCTCCTAAATCATTGACGACAACGCACGCACCGCGTGCGGCCAACAGCAGTGCATAGGTACGCCCCAGGCCGCCACCAGCCCCGGTGACGATTGCGACGCGATCATCAAAACGTAATTTTTCATTCATCTTAACTCCTGAGAACCCTACCCAGTTTGATCAATAACGCTCAGCAAACTGTGATCTAAAACTTTTTCTCTCTCTTTGATATGCAAACAACAAAATGGTGCAGCATTCTGTCGCGACAATATCATGGGGTAATACAGTTTGTCAACTAAATGTATGCTTTTCTGAGTTGGTAGAATGGGCTAAAATAGAAAATGAAAATAATGATTCCTGGGTTAGTCTGGAAAGGTAATAGGTAATGGAAGGTTTTGCTGTTGATGCGCGATTTTTGCCGAAAGTTTTTTTTGTCTCTGGGCAGTGCCGATGGAAATAGTGCAATATTGGGTCGCTAACAACAGCGTACGCCTTCATGTAATCGAGAGCGATGGCGATACAGAGGCTGGTGTGCCCTTGGTATTTATTCCCGGCGGGTTAGGTGCGGCCGATGATTATTTGGCAGAATTTGAGACTTTTGATCCACGTCGCTGCCTGGCGATGAGTTTACGTGGGCAAGGTAAAAGTGATGTGCCCGACAAAGGGTATGCTTTTTCCGACTTTGTGGGTGATATTGAAACGGTTATGTTGGCGGCGGGCTTGGACAAGCCATGCTTGTTGGGTTATTCAATGGGCGCACCGATGGCAATTGAGTATGCAGCACGCTATCCAGAAGCCGTAAGCGGACTCATTATTGGTGATTATCCGGCGCAATACCCAAAGCTGTCGCCCGCATGGGTTGATAGTGCCATGTTCACTCTGGGGCGACTGGCCGATAAACCAATTATTAAGGCGATTCAAGCGGAGTCTGAACAGGCAGGTTTATGGGAGCGACTACCTCAAATCAGTTGTCCCGTGTTGATTTTGCGTGGTGGCTTGCCAGATGCCAAGTTGAATGAGGCGGATGCCGACAAATACCGTCAACTGTTGCCCCAATCTTATGTGATCACATTCCCACGCTCAGGCCATGCCCTCTGGGAACCAGATTACAATCAATTTATCACCACAGTAAGAACTTTTTTGCGCAGTTTGGATTTACGCAGATAGGCGCAAGACGGCATAGCTGCACTGCTGCAAGGTTTTAGCATAACCAACGCACTTATCACTTTGCTGCTTTTCCTTTACGCGATTGTGGTGAGTTAATATATGGAGTCAAGCATGCAATTCGATACTACTTTATTAGCACATTCTTTAGATGAAATAGCGGCTTATACGCAAATGGCTGAAGCTTTAGGATTTGATGGTATCTGGACGGCCGAAACCAAATCAGACCCATTTTTGCCGTTAACCCTAGCTGCAGAACATAGCACCCATGTGAAATTGGGCACGGGCATCGCGGTGACATTTCCACGCAGTCCGGCTGTGTTGGCACATATGGCCTGGGATTTGCAGCGCTTTAGCAACGGCCGTTTCATCCTTGGCCTGGGCACACAAGTCAAAGCCCATAATGTACTGCGTTTTGGAGTCAAGTGGGAAAAGCCAGTCAAAAAGATGCGCGAAACCATTGAAGCCATCCATGCCTTTTGGCATACCTGGCAAACTGGCGAACCGCTGCACTATGCAGGCGAGTTTTTCAAACTGATGCTGATGACGCCCTTCTTCACGCCCGAACCACTGCCGGAAGGCATCAAACCGCCGCCTATCTATATTGCTGCCATTAACAAACTCATGTTGCGGTTGGCCGGTTCGCATTGTGAAGGCGTGCATATCCATCCGCTGCATACCACCGCTTATTTACGCGAGTTTGCTTTGCCGGAACTGGCCGTGGGTTGGGAAAAGGGTGGTCGGCAGCGCAAGGATTTTGTATTAAGTACGGCCGTTTTCGCCATTCCTACCGATGATCCAACCTACGCTGCCTGGGCCGAGCAGCACGTACGTCAACAAATCAGCTTCTATATGAGCACACCTGCCTACCGTGTGATCACGGACATGCACGGCTGGCAAGACGTTGCCACACAACTCAGCAGCGCTGCACGCAGCGGACAGTGGGATCAAATGCCAGCCATGATCAATGATGAAATGCTTGCGGAATTCGCCGTCACCGGCACATGGGCTGAACTGCCAGCCATTATCCAGACCAAGTATGGTGATCTGTTGGATCGGGTTAACTATTATTTACCCTATATCCCCGGCGAAAATGAAGCGGGTTGGCAAGCTACCATTGCCGGCTTCAAAAAATTGCAGGCAAGGACTTAAATGAGTGTTGTCAATAGTACGCAGATTAATAGAGACGACCGCTGTTTTTTGAAGATTAGTCCAAAAATCCCATGCTTATTTGCGTACATCCGCGTACTATTCTTGAGTTTTCTGACAACCAGACCAACGCGACACAATACACAGTACGGAGAATCCGATGTCGATCAACTTCACTGATGAACACCAGATGTTTCGCCAGACAGTGCGGCGCTTTGTGGACGCCGAAATCAAACCGTATGTTGAGGAATGGGAAACAGCACGGATTTTCCCGGCACATGATCTATTCAAAAAAATGGGCAATCTGGGATTACTTGGTTTGACATATCCAGAAGCCTATGGCGGGGGTGGCGTTGATTATTGGTATCAGGCGGTGATGTTGGAAGAGGTGGGGCGTGCGGGCTGTGCGGCCGTTCCCATGGCAGTTGCTGTGCAAACCGATATGGCCACACCCGCACTGGCTGCACATGGCTCCGAAGCACTTAAACAACGTTACCTGACGCCCGCGATAGCGGGCAACATGGTTGCCGCTATCGCTATTAGTGAACCGGACGCCGGCTCAGACGTCGCCGCAATCCGTACCAGCGCCAAAAGTGACCGCGACGATTATTTGATCAATGGCAGCAAGATGTGGATTACTAACGGCACGCAAGCCGATTACCTGACCTTATTAGCACGTACCAGTGACGAGCGCGGCTTTCGGGGCATGTCGTTGATCATCGTGCCCACAAACACACCCGGATTTAGTGTTAGTCGCAAATTGGAGAAAATGGGTAATCACGCCAGCGATACCGCCATTCTCTCTTTCGACAATGTGCGTGTACCGCAATCCAATCGCATCGGTCCGGAGGGCATGGGTTTCATTCTGCAAATGCAGCAATTCCAAAAAGAACGGCTTGCGGGTACATTGATGGGACTTTCTGGCATGGAAGAAGCGATTAAACTGACGATCAAATATTGTCGTGAACGCCACACATTCGGCAAACCATTGATCGACAACCAATGGATTCACTTCCGCATTGCTGAACTCTTGACCGAGGTCGAAGCGCTGCGCCAATTGACTTATCATTGTGTGCGTATGCTCGTTGCCGGTAAAGATATGACCAAAGAGGTTTCGATGGCTAAGTTAAAAGCGGGCCGTCTCTCGCGTGAAGTCGCCGACACATGTGTACAATTTCATGGCGGCATGGGTTATGTCGAAGAATACCCGATTGCACGCTATTATCGGGATGCGCGTTTGCTCTCTATTGGCGGCGGTGCAGATGAAATTATGCTGGGTATCAT
>JAGRDI010000263.1 GCA_020432765.1 Anaerolineales bacterium
TTGACGGGGATAAATCGGCCAGCGCATCAAACAAGCCGGTCTGGTGACCGATGCTGGTCATGAGGGCAACTGAGGCATTGTTCAAAACACCTATCATTTTCCCGGCAAATGCCTCTGATTTGCCCTGATCTAGTTCATTTAAGCTCATTACTTTATCTCCTTGTCATAAAACAATTCTATGGTTATCTAATTTCTGCAAGAGATAACTTTTGCTTCGGTCTACTTTTGGACAAGCATCTCGATTGATACGTTCACTTTAATCATCGGCCGTTATCACTCCATCTCCCCTCGCGTTAGCACAAAATATTCATGTCGTTAGCATATCTGCTAACGGTGTATAATATCATTATGTCTTGGCTAAATCTCTCCTTTTTGGGTGCGTTTCAGATAACGCTGAACCACCAACCCCTCACCCATTTTCGCTCGGCCAACAATCAGGGCTTGCTGGTCTATCTGGCGCTGAAAAACGACAAGCCGCTGTCCCGTGAAGTGTTGGCAGCACTCTTTTGGCCAGAGGAAACAGACAAGGACGCCCGTAACAATCTGCGGCAGGCGATTTACCAATTGCGCAAGCTGTTGGGCGACTTAGACAAACCAGAGCAGCCATACTTGCTGGTCACACGGCAAACGGTACAGTTCAACCCCGATAGCGATTACACATTGGACGTGCAAGACTTCTTGCAAGCAGTGGACGATGGGGATTTGGCAACGGCCGTCTCCCATTACCATGGCGACTTCCTACCCGGCTTTACCTGCGACAGCCTGGAATTTGAAAGCTGGCTGCGGCAGGAGCGGGAAAGTTTGCACACGCTGGCTCTGGAAGCGATGTTGGAGGCGGCGCGAGATTGTTTGCGGAACGGTCGCTACGCCCAGGCCCAAACCATTGCTCGTCAGCAGCTTACCCTGGAACCCTGGCGCGAACAAGCACACCGCCAACTGATGCAGGCCCTTGCCCTGGCAGGTGACCGGGGGAATGCGCTGGCACAATACGACTCGTGCCGGGAAGTCTTAATTGAAGAGCTAGGATTGGAACCGGCTGAGGACACGGTTAGCCTGTATGAAGATATTAAGGCAGGTCAGTACGCTTCGGTTGATGCCGCAGAAACATTACTGCCGCCGGTGAAAGCAAAGCATAATCTACCGGCTAATATCACGCCCCTGATTGGCCGCGAGCTGGAACTTGCCCGAGTCAGACAGTTATTAACACAAGATAGGCAGCGGCTGGTGACAATTTTGGGGCCAGGAGGCATGGGCAAAACACGGCTGGCAATAGCCGTTGGTAGAGCACTTTTAGAGAATTATCCTCAAGGGGTGTATTTTGTTGACTTAGCGCCATTGGCGCAGCCCGATGAAATTAGCCAAACCATCGCCGCCGCATTGGATTATCAAGCGCCAGATAGAGACCAGGCGCTGTTTCCGCAGCTCCTAACTGCTCTGCGACAACACCAACTCTTGCTTATTCTGGACAATTTTGAACATTTACTGGCCGGTGCAACAATGGTAAACGAGTTGCTGCAAACTTGTCCCCGCCTATCCATCCTGGTCACATCACGCCAGCGACTGAATCTAGCCGGTGAAAACCGTTTTGAATTAGGCGGGCTGGCGTTCCCTGATCGGCTGACACCGGAAGATGCAATGGCGTATACGGCCGTACAGTTTTTTGTAGCCAACGGCCGTCGTATCCGACCAGATTTTACATTAACCGAGAGCAATATCGCGGATATCGTGCGTATTTGCCAACTGGTGCAAGGGATGCCTTTGGGGCTGCTGCTGTCCGCCACCTGGTTAGAGATGCTCCGCCCGGCAGAGATAGCCGCCGAAGTTGAAAACAGTCTTGATTTTCTGGCGGCTGATCTGTCCAACTTACCACCCCGACAGCGTAGTATGCAAGCCGTTTTTGCCCATTCATGGCAGCAAATGACCCCAGGCGAGCAAATCATTTTGGCAAAATTGAGCGTCTTTCGTGGCGGTTTTACACGTGAAGCGGCCATGGCGGTGACGAATGCCAATTTGCGCCAGTTACTTTCCCTGGTCAATAAATCATTAATCCAGCGCCAGATGAATAACGGCCGTTTTTTCATGCATGAACTACTGCGCTAATTTGCCGCCAATCAACGGCAGCAATTAGATCCCGATAATGAGTCGTTACTCGCCCACTGTCATTATTTCGCCGGATTGGTTAAAACTGAAATCAGGCAGGCGCTGTATTTCTTACCCCTTTTGTTGCCGCAAAAATATGGTGCCGATAGGGATAATTTCTGGCGGGCCTGGGACTATGCATTGACGAACAGATTAGCCGAAGCGCTATCTGACCTGGTGTGTGGGATGACCCTTTTTAGAGTCAGGCAAGGACTTCCAAGCGGCGAATTTATCGTTCGCGCCATTCAGGCTTTGCAGCAACAAGGTTACCCGGAAAATGATAGAACGATGCTCCACTTAAAAATGGCCTTCCAGGCGATACGCACGGATATGGATGATGCTTCCCATAACAGGGAGCAGTTGCTCAACTTAGAGCCACTGCTGCAAAAGCATGGGTATCTAGATCTGCTTTATTGGCTTTATGAACTGCTGGATTGGCTAGTTGTCAGCAGTATAAGCTTTCGCGAAAATCTGGAGGCATCAAGAACCTGGAGGAGAAAATCGTATGATATTGCGCTTGGAATGGAAGATGAAACCCTGATGAAGGCGGCAGAAGTATATCTGCTTTGGAACCAGGTGCTTTCAGGCTTAGAAGATGAAACATTGGCGGTTCAACTGGAAGAATTACGCAGCCATTTTGCACCGCACTATTCAAACAGCTTCGTTTATTTTGTCATCCTTGGAGCTTTACAAATCATTAACACAGCAAATGGCTTCTATGAACAAGCAATTCTTTATGGTAAACAACGCTTGCATATTGCTACAGAATGGCAGGACTTATTGTGGATATCTGTTAGTTTCGGCTACTTAGCAGACACTTACTGGCAGATGGGGTTGACTGATCAGGCGAAATTACAATATCTGGACATACTGGAATGGAATCTGGCCATAGGCCAGGAATGGCAAACGCTTGGTTTCCTGCCTTATATTCTGTTAGATTCCGATCTATATAACAACAGAGAATTGGGCGTTACTGTCCTGTCAGCCGTTTACCACCATCCAGAAAACCTGTCTATCTTCAATCGGCGAATCGAAGAAGGCTTGCCGCCGTTACAGGAAGAATTGGGGGCAGAGGTATTTAATGCGGCCTGGGAAAAAGGAAAGGGGTTGGATTTTGACACGGCCGTTGCCCTATTCAGAATCGCTTTGCAATCAGGAACGTGAGCAACCTCAAAATGCCGGCTTAGGAAACGGTACATTAACCAACCATCCTTAGTACGTCTGCGAGAGGGAAAAATCGCACGGAAAAAGGACAAATTGCCCCTCCCCAATGTTCCGATACAATTTATTAGAGTGAACTATTTTGAAATCTTTTCAATCCCTGACCACTTACCAAGGACAATCTATGGAAAAGAAATTATCGCAGCTAAAAACAAAACTTCGTGAGATTAATGATCTGAACGCCGTTGGCGTGCTGCTCAGCTTCATCTTCGGCCAAATTACGCTGCATTTCGGTTTCAGTCTGGCGTGTCAGGGCTAAATTGGCGTTGTTAGACGCCACAGTTGCATTTTGGTTCGATTGATCAGCGAAAAACAGAGCCGCTCCTGCTAGAATAGCCGCGATGACCAAAGCCCCAGTCAAAAGGAGAGCGCGTTTACGCAAGCGTCCAGCTGCTTGTACCTGCTCTTCTGCTCTTTGTTGTTCGGCTGCGGCTAGTTTTTTTACAGTTGCCAGCTCCTGACGTAACCTTTTCTCTTCGGCAGCCTCCCTTTGCCGTCGGGCAGCCAGGCTTGTTGCCAGGAACTGCTGCTCCTCTTGGGTCAAGGCTAAATCCGTTTCTGCTGACCAGTTGGCAAAGAGGTCGAGACGGCCGCCACGCAATAGAAAACCCTCCTCATGTTCAGCGGCCAGCCATTCAGCAGCAGCTGTTGCCAACAAACGCTGCAAACGCACATCATCCCGGCTGTCCTGCAACCAGCCTCGCAACCGTGCCCACTCGCGTAAGAGAGCCTCATGCGCCACCTCCACCGTGGGGCCGCGTGTTGTGGGATCGTGGTCGAACGTCAGCAGGCGGTGACGGCCGTAGGCATCAATGACGGCGCCTACCCGTTCCGAATCTAATGCTGCCAGCTCGGAGCACTGCACACGACGCCGTGTATCTTCAACACCCTCACCCAAAGTTACCAGACGCAGAAAAATCTGCTGCGTCACATCACGGCCGGCTGCATCTAAGCGCTCAT
>JAGRDI010000264.1:0-1713 GCA_020432765.1 Anaerolineales bacterium
CTATTTTTGCCAAGCTGTACTAGTAGACACCTTTGAACTGGCCGAAGGGCGGCAAATGCCCCTCTTTGCCCCCGAAAACACGCAGCGCGTCCAGCGCCAGAAAAACACGCCCATCTTCGTCATCATCGGCAACCCGCCGTATAACGCCCATCAAGTGAATGAGAACGACAACAGCAAGAACCGCACTTACCGTGTATTGGATGAGCGAGTCAGTGAAACCTACGCCAAAGATTCACGCCAAACCAACAAAGTGGCTTTGTCTGACGTGTATGTCAAGGCATTTCGCTGGGCGTCGGATCGGATTGGAGATGAGGGGATTGTGGCTTTTGTCACCAACAACGGTTTTGTTGATGGGTTGGCTTTTGACGGGATGCGCCAGCATTTGGCACAAGATTTCGACGCCGTTTATATTCTTGATTTAGGCGGTAATGTGCGTAAAAATCCGAAACTCTCTGGCACAACGCATAACGTGTTTGGTATTCAGGTTGGCGTGAGCATCAATTTTCTGGTGAAGAAACAAGCGCCCCCTGTCATGCTGAACGAAGTGAAGCATCCCACCAGCCCGGAAATGACCAACACCTCTGGGATTCTTCGCTCCGCTCAGAATGACATATCTTTTAGGCAAATTTATTATGCCCGCACCGATGAGTTTTGGCGCAAAGAAGAAAAGTATGACTTTTTGGAACAGATGCAAGATTGGCAAGGGGTTACGTGGCAAACGGTTAAACCGAACAAGAAACATCATTGGTTGACCGAAGGTTTACAAAGTGATTTTGAAGACTTTTTGCCAATTGGTACAAAAGCAACAAAAGCAGGAGATGGTAATGCCATTTTCGGTGATTACGGATGTGGTGTTGCTACAAGTAGAGACGCTTGGGTTTATAATTTCGACCGCGGCAATCTCTCAAAAAACGTGTCATCGACAATTGAATCCTACAACGATCAAGTATCAAAATGGACACGAACACAACCCAATTCTCACCAAGTAAACGATTTCATATCAAACGATAGCACCAAAATTAGTTGGAGTCGTGATTTAAAGCTTGATCTGAAGCGGGGGAATTATGCCGAATTCAATGATTCAAAAATTCGGAATTCGATGCGACGGCCGTTTACTAAGCAATATCTCTTTTTCGACAGAATACTGAATGAAGAAGTCTATCGTATGCCATCGTATTTTCCATTGCCAACAACAGGACTCGAAAATCAAGTTATTTGTGTAAGCGACAACGCCCATCGAGAACCATTTTCAATCCTCTCGGTCAATGTTATCCCTGATTTTCACATTCTTGCTACGAAAGATCGTTTTCAATGCTTCCCCTTCTACACCTACGCCGCAGACGGCAGCCAGCGCCGCGAAAACATCACCGACTGGGCACTCACCCAATTCCGCGCCATGTACCAGACCTCCGAGGTTTTGAAAACCTCGGAGGTCTTGAATATGCCACTCACCAAATGGCACATCTTCCATTACATCTACGCCCTGCTCCACCACCCTACCTACCGCGAAACCTACGCTGCCAACCTGCGCCGCGAACTGCCGCGCATCCCCTTTGTCCAGCCGCAGCACTTCTGGCCCTTCGTCCACGCCGGTGAACGCCTCGCCCACATCCATGCCCACTACGAAGAGCAGCCCGAATACCCGCTCACCCACACAGAAAACCCCGACGAACCGCTCAACTACCGCGTCGAAAAAATGCGCCTGAGCAAAGA
>JAGRDI010000264.1:1879-9290 GCA_020432765.1 Anaerolineales bacterium
AACCTCGACGACGAAACCTACATCCTGCGCCTGATCAAGCAAGTCATCAGCGTCAGCCTGGAGACGGTGGAACTCGTCAACAACCTGCCGCCGCTCGAAATTATTGAACCTGAACGGCAGCTGTGAATGAATTGACAAAGTGACAAAGAAAACCGGTTGAAATACGTAGAGCAAAGTGCATTTCAACCGGTTTCAACAGGTTTCCCCTACCAGACATCGAATTCATTCGGTGGCCTGGTACAAACTGTTTTACGATTTCACCGTTACGCATTACAATAAACGGCATGATGAGCATAGACAATCCATTCTTCCATCGTGGAGCTATTCGACGCGCTGAATTTTTTCAGGGACGCGAAGCCGAAATCAGCCAGATTTTAGGCTTACTGCGCAACGGACAAAGTGTTTCGTTAATTGGTCCGCGCCGAATCGGCAAAAGCTCCTTGCTTATGCATCTGTGCCGCCCAGAGGTACGCGCCCCTTTTAACTTGCAGCCGCCCAAAGCAGTATTTGTGCTGCTCGACTGCCAGGAATTGGGCGGTTCGCCGCCAGAAGAAGTGTATGAGGCGCTGCTGACCAAAATTCTGGATGCCGCCGCAGATACAAACATCAACATCGAACCGATCAACCAGCCGGGCACGTATCGCGGTCTCGACCGCGCCCTGCACCAGATCAGTCGCAGTGATGTGCCGGTCGCCGTCTTTCTAGACGAGTTTGAATTACTGGCCGCCAATGAACATTTAACACCTTATTTCTTCGCTCGTTTACGCGGCTTGACAACAAAATATGGCCTGGCTTTTCTGACTGCCAGCCAACGGCCGTTATTTGCTATCACCGCCGAAGAAGAAATCCTCAGTTCGCCTTTCTTCAACATATTCGTCACCCTGCCATTGGGCTTGTTCACACAAGAAGAAGGACGCACATTATTAAAAACGCGCCTGGCCACAACTTCAATCACATTTTCAGCCCAGTTACGGGATCATTTGCTCTATTTAGTTGGTCCGCATCCTTTCTTTTTACACATTGCCGGCTATCATGCATTCCAGGCTGTACAGCAAGAAAATTTTACGGATGGTGACTACACGCAAATTGATAATGCCACTGAAATTGAAGCCAATTCCCATCTTTGGTACCTCTGGCATAATCTCTCCCCAGAAGAACAATATGCCCTCGCCATCGCCGACGGTCCAATTGACGTTTTGCGTCAGCTCGATCAACAATGTCTGCTCTGCCCCACCGCTAATAAATACAGTTACAGCAGCGAAATCTTGCGGCGATTTGTGCGTCGCCAAGAGGTTGCCGGCCTGGTACAGGCGGGCCCCTTTGTGATTGATTTTCAACGCCATCAAACCTGGGCCGAAGGGGAGTTAATCAGCCTGACGACCTCACAATTCAATATTTTGGTTCGATTATGTCAATATGAAGGCCAGGTAGTGCGCGGTGAAGATTTAGAAACGGCCGTATGGGGCGAAGTATTGGTTGACGATCCAGACCGCCTCAAAACCCTGATCAAACGCCTGCGCCGTGCTATCGATCCATTCGGCAGTTGGGTTGTCAGTGAGCGCGGCGTCGGGTACGCCCTGCGTGCGCCTGGTTAAACTCGTGTGAAGCGCCCACAGCCGTTAAGCAGCCCATATTTTCGTCGCACATACAGCTTTGTGCTGCTCAGTATTGTTTGCTTTTTTTCCCTGCTTCTGCCGGCCATAAGCCATGCCCAAACCCAACCCAATCTGCCCAGCTATTGGCAATATGCAGCCTCAGGAGAGTTAAACCATGTCCTGGCAGCCGATGTCAATTATGACGGCATCAAAGAAATCCTAATCGCAGATGAAAACGGCCGTGTTGATCTCATCGGTGCCGATGGGCAGCGCATCTGGCGCTTCCAGGCCGATGAACCGATTTACGCTTTACAAGCGATCAACCTTAATGCCAACAGCAGTGAATCCGGCAGCCAACCTTTATCGGTATTGGTTGGCATTCGCAATTTCTTGATCCTGTTGGATGCCAATGGCAATGAAATATGGCGTGCGCGCCTGGCTCCTTATGACATTGCTGCAGCGCAATTAACCAGCAGCGGCCTGGAAAGCGAACAAATCTGGCTCGACACGTATGAATTTTTGCCGCAAAAAATCGCGGCTTTTCAAAACAGCCCGGATTCGCCACAAGAGATACTGGTCTTGCTCAAAACAGGCCAAATCTTGCGTTATGATGCGCAGGGCAATCTCCTCTGGCAATATATCGAACGCACGACCCCCACCGCGATGATCCCGCCACAACTGCTTGTCACCGATTTTGATAACGACGGCCAAGATGAAATTGTCCTGTCGATCTTCGGTCCGCGTCGTTTTAGCCAACTGATTTATATTGATGATGAAATTGAAAAATGGGCTAAACCCCATTCAGGACGCATTTCTGCTCTGGAAGTCGTTGAATTTAACCCTGGTGAAAAGCTCATCGCGGCGGGCACCAGCCTGGGTGACGTGCATCTTTACCAACCAGACCGCCAGCGCGTATGGCTGCGCACATTAAATACGCCGGTGACCAGCATGACGGCCGTTCCGCAAGCAGATGGTGAAGTTTTAGCCGTCGGCAGTGAGGTTGGCTCAGTTGTCGTTTTTGATGCCGAGGGACGGCGCGTCTGGGCTAACAATTTAGCAGAGGCGGCTGACCGTCCAATCTTGAGCCTGACAGCCGGCATGCAAAGTGCGCCAGGCAATCAACCCGCATTGGCAGCAATCTTGGCAGCTACGCCAGAAGGCTCCGATCCTGCTGATATCGTTTTGCTGGATAAAGAAGGTCAGGTGCTTTCAAAATTAGCAAACGTCGATTCCATTGGGCTGTCACAATTTATCGATAGTGACCAGGATGGGATAAGCGAATTGTTAATCACTCACTTTGCAACTTTGGAATTGCTTGGGTTGGGTGTGGGCAATAATCAAAACGTCCAGGAATGGGAATATGCATTGAATGCAGCGCCGGCGGCCGCACTTTTTGCCGATTTTGATGGAGACAATGAGGAAGAGTTAATTGTCAGCACGCAAGACGGCCGTATCCACAATTTGAGTAACGACCGGGCGATTCGTTGGCTGCATGATACCAACGATATTGTCACCCACATCGCGTTGTTACCCAATACAGCAGGGGATCCCGCCGGCATCGTATTCGGACGTAATCAACCCGCCGCAGAGGCGATTTCACCGCCGCTCGCCTGGGTTGAACTGCGTGAAAATCGCGGCGAACGGGTATGGCAGCAGCCAGTGGATACACCAATCACAGCATTAACCATTGGGGACATTCTGCCCGACACGGCAGTGGATATCCTTGTGGGCACGGAAGACGGCCGTACACTCATTTTTGATACCCAAGGGCAATTAGCCTGGACTTATGCTTTACCTGAATCAGACGCCGCGCCGATCCGCCAGGTAATCATTTTAGGTTTATCTGATAACAGCAGACCAGAAATTATCGTGGTTACTGACCAAGAAATTTATGCCTTCAATCCGGCTGCTGAAAACAATAACGCCCGCAATATTGGCAGTTTCCCTAATGGCATTCAAGCCGTTTATCCGATTGCACGCCCCGGCAATGAAGATTTGAGTCTTAGTTTGCTGGTATTAGAGAATGATGGCACGCTGCATGGCTTAAACTGGCGCGGTGTTGAAATGACCCAATGGAATTGGCCACAACGCCTTGAAAACCCACTCACAGCTTCAGTCTCTCTTGATTCTGCAACCAGAGCAGCGGCGGATTTGTTGCAAGATCAGCGCTCATCATTTTTATTGGCCACAGAAAATGGTCAGGTAAAACAGCTTGACATCAATAATAATCAACCGAATTTCCCCTGGCAGTTAGAAACATTCAATCATGTCACAAACCTCTCCTGGCACGATTCTAATTTAGATGGCATACCTGATCTCGCCTTGATCGGTAACAGCAACGGCCGTATCTGGTTATACGATCAAATCCAAACCCAAACACCCAACCTCGCCTTTGAACCGATTGATCTCTTCAGCAGTATCTTTGCATTGTCCGTCCTCAATCGTGAAGCCAGTCAAGCACCCGACTTATTAGCAATTACTGAAAACGGCCTCGTGCAGCTTTTTCGTGAACAAGAAAATCGGCCGCCACTCTTGACAAATCCGGTTGTAGAAGCCTCTTTGGGAAGCTATAACATCAGTGTAAATATACAAGATGTAGAAGCAGATTCAGTCAAGGTTGGCTTGGAAATTCAAGATCAGGACAGCGGCGAGTGGCTGCCTATGGGCGAACAAAGTGCAGCCAACGGCAGCGGCACACTCTTTTGGCCGGTAGCAACACCAATCAATAACTTCAACGAAATCCATTATCGCTTCAACTACGACGATGGATTTTATCAAGGTACCATTACGCCGCCACCTGGGCCAGCACCCGTTGTGAATTCACAGTTATCAATCGCAGCCCCATTCATCATTTTTGGTTTGCTGCTCTTGGGTTTACTGTTAATCATCCTCTACCTGCGTCAGGCACAAACGCCCAATGCACGCGCACGCCGTTTTTTCCGACGCTTACAACAAAACCCCGCACAAATCTTGTTATTGCTAGAAAAAAAGTATTCTCAAACCCAAGGGTCACCCGACTTTTTGTTGTACCTGGCGAATCAAGCACGCCAAGCAAATGATCGCTACATCGCCAATCTGGCTGATGGACTTTATCTGCTGCCAGACCGGCCGCAAGCAGGGCTTTCAATCATGAATCGCACATTGGACGCGCTGCTGGAGTTGGAACCCATTTGGATGGGTCTTGAGCGTTGGCAAATGACCTACAAAACCAGTCAGGCTTTATTAGATGCACCTTCTATCACTGAATTGGTCTTGTTGTTACCCCAAGTCAAACAATTAATCGGTCTGTTAGAACAACAAAGTGATCCATTTCCAGTCGAAACGCTCCTGCCAATTTTAACCAATTTACGCGGCAGCGAACGGGTCGATTTGGCTGAGGATCGGTTGGTATATTTGAATGAAGCAGCAACCAGCATTAAACGCACACAACAAGATTTGCCCACTTACCCACAAACGATTGAACGCGCTGTGGTTCAGGTGATTTTACGGCGCTGGTCGGGATTGGTCAGTGCAAGTATTGCAGAACAACAAGGTCAAGCAAATTTGGTTGTCGCGCTGAAAACGAAACGACTGGCACCCAATAAACATACAGATATCGCCTTAGAAATTCACAACAACGGCCGTTCTGCCGCAGAAAACATCATCATTAATTTGGATCAAAATCCCGCTTTCATTTTGTATAGTTCTCCCCAAACGATCCCATTTTTACCACCTGGACGTACACGGCAAATGCGTTTTACCATCGAGCCACAGGTTATCGATCGGTTTCGTTTAGGGATCACCATCAGTTATGATGATCGCAACCAGACCGACAGAACGATCGAATTTGGCGACATGGTACATTTGCTTTCACCTGTGCGTGATTTTCGCCCCATCGTTAACCCATATATGCCAGGCACACCATTACGCCCCAAAAGCATGCTTTTTTACGGCCGTGAAGATCTCTTCGAGTTTATCGCTGAAAGCAGCAGCAATCGTCCCCAACGCAGTGCTCTGATATTGGTCGGGCAGCGACGCACAGGCAAAACGTCCGCTTTACTCCGGCTCAAAGACAATTTACCGCCCGATCTCTTACCGGTTTACATCGATTGTCAATCATTGGGAGTCACGCCAGGTATCCCGGCACTTTTGCAAGAATTTGCCTGGTATATTGCCGATGCCTTAGCGCTCTATAACATCAACATCGAAGTGCCCCCATTGGCTGAGTGGCAGCATGATGCTACATTCATCTTTCAACGTCAATTTTTGCCACAGGTTGCGGCATTATTACCAGCCAAATCAAGTATTTTATTGGTGTTTGATGAATTTGAAGCATTTGAAAGCCTTGTCGAAGATGGAATTTTGCCACCAACCATTTTCACCTATTTGCGTCATTTAATGCAGCATGTCGAAAATTTAAGTTTTATTTTTGTCGGCACACGCCGCTTAGAGGAGATGACCAGCGACTATTGGTCTGTGCTTTTTAACATTGCACTCTATCGCAAAATCGACTTTTTAGATGTGGATGCTGCCACGCGTTTGATTACCGAGCCGGTCGCGCCCAATTTGGTTTATGATGATCTGGCCCTGGATAAAATTTTACGTGTCACAGCTGGTCATCCCTATTTCCTACAACTTGTTTGTTATACATTGGTCAAACGCGCTAACAGCGAAAAAACCGGCTATGTCACAATTTCAGATGTGAATGCGGCTGTATCTGAGATGTTGAGCCTGGGCGAGGTGCATTTTGCTTATCTTTGGCAGCGTTCGACACACACAGAACGTGCTTTGTTAACGGCCGTTGCACATTTAATGGATCAAAACATCCCCTTCCATCCCGAAGAGTTGTTACAACATTTGGAGCCTTACGATATTCATATCGGGCCTGCCGAAATTACCACAGCACTCAATCGGCTCGTCGAACGCGACATCATGCGCGAATTCACAGAACAAGCGATTACGTTGTACGAACTTAAATTGGGGTTGGTAGGTTTATGGGTGGCTCAAAACAAGAGCCTCAGTAAATTATATGCAGAAGGACAAGCGCCAATGAATGGTAGTGAGCCTGTCAGATTAGTACCAGAAGGTTAAGCAGCCAATTCCTTTGGCCGCCAAACCGTAATCAATTCACCTGACGTATCGAATGTCAGATCCCCCCATCTTTCAATTGGCAGTTGAATCTGAGCCAGGGCAGCCGTTGGCATGCGTTCCCATACACCGCTTATTTGCTCGACAAGCTCTTCAATGCCTGGATTGTGCCCAACGACCATCACAGACGCAACTTCATCATCGACTTCACTCAAAACCTCAATGTAGCTGTCAGGATCAGCATGATAAAAATCGCGTGTAAATGTAATCTCATTTTCATATTCACAAGCGCGGGCAGCAAGTTGTGCGGTTGCCACGGCACGCTTGGCGGCTGATGAAATGATTAGATCCGGCACGAGTTCCTCACGGCGCAAAACTTCCCCCATGCGCGGTGCATCATCTTTGCCACGTTTGCTTAACGGCCGTTCAAAATCCGACAAATACATATTATCCCAACTCGATTTTGCATGTCTCAAAATAAGTAAAGTTTTCATTGGTTATCCATTTGATAATATTTTTTGCCCTTTAAAATTTGGAAAGATTTTATCGTATTTTGGAGGTCATATTGCGTAGTGCGTTCTGGATACGCACTACACAATCCTATTTATCACTGGACACTAGTACCCTAAATTTATGATTTTACGGGGTTGTGTCAATAGATTCCCGCCTGCGCGGGAATGACTTGATCTAGAAATCCACCGAGGCGTTTTGCTACAGTGGATGCCCGCCTGCGCGGGAATGACGCCACG
>JAGRDI010000265.1 GCA_020432765.1 Anaerolineales bacterium
CGAGGTAAGGATACCTCGGCTACAAAATAGGGTTTTCCGACAGGCTGCCTTCGACAAGCTCAGGCTCCGTTGATTACAAATCTTGATGTTGGTTGAAATCAGCACCTATCGTTTGCACAGCGTTTACCGGCAGCCAATTTTGGGTACTGCCAGGCGATTTTACGCGCACCCATTCGCCCTGCGTTTCGACGACATTGATTTCAGTACCACTCAACAAGCTCATGCCGGTGGCTAAATCCAGGCCAGGGCCGCTGCTGACAGCAACGGAGGGCGCAATGACAACACCTTCGGGCTGTGTTTGTTCCAAAATAGTGCGGCTGCCCAACGATAAACCACTGATCAACAGCAAGGCAACCACAATCACGGCCACATAACCGAGCCATTTATCGCTCTTGCCGGTATGTAATTGGCGGCGTGCCAAAATGACAAAGCTCAAGAGAAACCAAAAGGCCAGAACGACAACGGCCGTTTCGTTCAAAGTCAACCAGCCAGTCAAATCAGCCAGAACAGCCAGCGGACCACTGGGTTCGGCAGCAAACAATTCAGTTGTTTGTGCGCGTGCCAACTCCAGATTTGCCTGGATGTCGGCATCACGCGGGTCGAGCTGCGCGGCGCGTTGGTAATTGAGCACAGCGCGGCCTAAATCGCCTTGTTGGAAATATGCATTGCCCAGATTGAAGTAGATCGAAGCATCTTCGACACCACGCCCAATTTGTTGTTCATAAATCTGTGCCGCTTCAACAAAATGACTCGATGCGAACAGTTGGTTGGCGGCATCAACAGCAGCCGTATCAGCGGGTACGCCACGGTTGAGGAAGGTAGCTGCCATGAACAAGCCGCCCAATAAAATCAGTCCAATTAATGTAAGTGTCAATAGTCGTTTCATGATGGTTTTCCTTGCAAGATTTGTCAAATCTTTTTAAATGCCGCATCCAAAGCGTCAATCAGTTGTTCCGTTTCGCTGAGCAAGTTATTGTCAGCCAGATTCGTGCCGCTGGGCGCATACCGTCCCATTTCACTGAGCGCGAGACAGGTTGTTACCCGATCTGTCAAGGCAGCCTCAATACCATGTGTGCCAAGCAGTTCTGCCAAATTTTTTGTGGTCAACCCGTCGATTGAACGGTTGAGTTTGTCGGTGATGTAGCCGCTTAAGATACGACCTGCGGCCACATTGGCAGTGGCTGGTTCTTTGCGTGCCTGGCGTAAGGCGCTTTTTGCCTTGTGGGCAGCTTTGTTACTACGGCGCAGATCAGCATTGGCGTCATGGTGTTGACGATATTGTCCCCAACTAAAGACACCACCGATCAAAATCAGGGGTAAGAGCCACAACATCCAATAGACACCGTTTTGAGTGAGGGGAGTCGAACTGGTTGTGGACACGGCCGCTGCTGGTTTGTTCGGCCTTAATTGTTCAGCCCCTGCAGGCATAGCAAACGAACTGTCACTTGTAGCCGCCACCACAGGCGCCTGGTTTGCACCAACCGTACCGGTCACATTAACGACAATCGGGTCCGTGGTCACGGTTTCATACGTTTCCGTTTCCGGGTTAAAGAAACTGTAGGTCAAGCCGGGCAAGGTTTGTTCGCCAGGTGTCGTGGGCAGCAAAACGCGTTCATAGGTACGCGTACCGCCCAATTTAGCTTCGACAATCTCTGTTTCGGTTTTGGCTTTGCTGTCAAAGGCACGCCAGGCAGACCCCTCATTCCAAACCGGGTCCGGCAAAGCTTCGATGTTACCGAAACCACCGATGCCCACATTTAAGTTCACGGTATCGTTGACTTCAACTTCACTTTTATCGACAGCCGCTTGAATGACAAATTGACCGACAGCCCCTTGGAAATCGGCGGGAGCGCCTGCGGGCAACGGCCGTATAGTCAACGCGACAGGCTGTGTCCGTAAAACTTGGCCACGGTCAAAAAAGCCGCCCGGAATCGTTAACTGTGCCGGGTCAATTATCGCCTCACCTACGCTGGTGGGGAACAGCAGCGTTTGTAATTCGGTCACACGATAGCGGCGACCAGCGGCTTCAGTTGTATATTCTTTCTGACCTTCCAACTGTTCGCTCCAAAAACCGGAAAATGCCGGTGGCTCGAAAGTGGGTTGATCATACAAGTTTGCTGCCTGGTAAAAACGGAAGGTATACATTACCTGCTCGCCCTGGTAAGGATTAGGATTGCTGACTTCGCCCTCAATAAAGAAATCTTGTCCGACTAACTCGGTAGGTGCATCGGCCGGGTCCAGCGGTGGCGCAGAACTGCCTGGAGCCAACAAACCAGCACCATTTAGCAAACTTGATAAGGAACCCAGACCCTGCAAAGACGACATGCTCGGGTTGGGTGCCGGCTGCCTATTGCCCGTGCCCTGGCTCACATTGACGCTGATTGGTTGGGATGTGTAACTTTGCCCATTAACCAATACAGTGATTGGGTCAATTGTCAGTGTGCCGGCTTGCAACGGCCGTAACGTGTAGTTATATGTCGATTTAACCGTTGTCGTACCATTAATCATCTGCATTTGTGTACCGCTGGATGTACCCACTATCTGAAAGTCCGGCATGGGTGGTAAACCCGGCTGCGATGATGGCCCCGCACTGGTGTCAATACTCACCATGAGAATAATGGCCTCGTCGGTGCTGATGTTATTGCGATCGATTTCAGCCGTGATTGGCGACTGTCCAAAAGCGGGCAGCACCAACAAACCCAAAACCAACACTATCATGACTGCAATAAAAATAATTTTTGATTTCTTCATTTCTTTATACCCTGTTTCTGCGGATTGAAATCCGCAGCTATTAAAAGGAAGTGCGTGAAAACGCAATAAGCCAGTATGGGCAATTAACAATTGGCAATTGACTACCAATCCTGCACAGGTGGACGCCACGGTACTGACCAGATTTGTCCTAATTTCTCTTGTAGTGTTTCACTGTTTTGAGCAATCGCAGCTAATAATTGTTCAGCCTGTTCTTGCGTCATGCGTTCGCCTGGCTGCGGCACATAATTGGGCTGTTCTTGCCCATTAGGGTCTTGTTCACCAGGTTGTTGGCCCTGGCCCTGCTGCTGATCACCCTCTTGTTGGTCCCCATCTTGTGGTTGTCCATCTTGCTGCTGGTCGCCATTTTCAGATTGGTCACCATCTTGCTGCTGATCACCTTCTTGCTGTTGGTCACCCTCTTGACCTTGTTGTTGATCCTGGCCCTGGTCTTGATTTTCTTGATCTTGTTGACCTTCGCCACCTTCAGATTGCTGCTGATCTTGTTGCTGATCTTGCTCTTGTTGTTCCTGTTCTTGCTGCTGTTGTGATTGCTGCTGCAAAGCCAATTCCAGGTTGTATTTCGCATCCTGGTCATCAGGGTTGAGGAGCAAGGCTTCGGTGTAAGCCGCAACGGCCGTTCCCAAATCTTCCGCGTTATACGAAGAGTTACCCAAATTGAAGAGGCTGCTCTGCGCCAGCGATTCATCTTCGGCAAAAGTCAACGCCATCTGCAACTGCTGCAATGCTGCTTCATATTCACCCTCGCGATACAAGGCATTGGCAGCGTTGTAATAAGGTTCGGCCAACTCAGGGTCTTCGATTTGTGCCGCTTGATACATCGCCATGGCTTCTTGATACGCTTGTTCAGCAAAAGCAGCATTGCCTTCTTGATTTATTTTTTCCGCCTTTGATGGGCTGCATGCAGTAGCAAAAAGCAGCAGAACAGTTAAAGCGATTAGTATAATAGTTGGTTTAGTCTTGTTGTTTTTCATAATCCACCTCAGTTGTGCCTTTCTTAATTCGTTGGTGCCAACCGTTTTTGCCAAAATCTGAAAGCCGTTCTAACATTCGGCTGTGTAACGTTGCTCTTTCGGTCAGGAATAAATTCAGAAATCAGCAGCGCTGCTAAAGCCAAAGCCAGAAAAATCTGGAAGCGTTCAATGTAAGTCGTTTCAAAACGGCTTGCCAATTGGGCGCGTTGTAAATTGTCAATTTCGCCCAATAAGCTGTCCAGTTCACCACCACCAGCAGTCGCACGGTAATATTTACCGCCGCCTGTCTGAGCAACAGTCTGTAAACTGGATTCATCTAATTTAGAAAGCACTACCTGTCCGTTTTGGTCTTGTTTGTAACCCACGATGTCACCATATTGGTTTGTTTCAGGAACCGGTTCACCTTCTGGCGTACCAAAACCAATTGTGTAAATCAGGATCCCCTCGTCAGCAGCAGCTTGGGCTGCGGCAAGCGGATCGGTTTCCTGGTCTTCACCGTCGGTCATCACAATCAACACTTTCTGATTATTCAACGATGTGTCAAACGCATTGGTCGCCGTTTGAATCGCTTCACCGATCACTGTACCCGGCCGTGAAATAATGTCAGGACCGGCCGATTCCAGATAATTGAGCGCAGTCAAATAATCGGTCGTCAGGGGTACCTGTACAAAGCTGGCACCGGAGAAAAGCACGAGGCCAATTTCATCCCCGTCAAGACGTTCGGTCAGATCAGCGATTTCCAATTTGGCGCGGTCTAAGCGGCTCGGTTTAATATCTTCCGCCAACATGCTTTGCGAGACATCCAGCGCGACGATAACCTGTAAACCTTCTTGCTCGATTTCGCGCACTTCACTGCCCCACTGTGGGCGTGCCGCCGCGATTATCAATAAGGCTAGTGCAGCTAAACGCAGAATACGCCGCCAGCGACGGCCGTTCCAATAAATATTGGCGCTTAAGCGTGCGATCAGACGCGGATTTCCGAGCTGTGCCAATGTTTTTTGGCGCTTCTTGTGAACCCAAAATAAAAACAGGGCCACGACGGGAATCAAAATAAATCCTAAAATTAAAATTTGTGGTTGAGCAAATGTCATGATGCTGTACCTATTAGTTAGTCAAATAATTGTTAGTCTTGTAATCGTTTAGTCAAATGCGGCACGGTCAAAGCCTGTACTGAATGCGCCGAAGTGAGACGCGGCCGCGAGCAAAATCACGGATAGTGACAGCCATCCAATGAGGATGGCTGTCACCACCACCGGGAAGATAGTCTCAACACTCATTTATGGGACGGTTCGAAACGCTGTGTTGCGTACAAATAGTTCCACCAGGAGTAAAATGAGCGCCAATAAAATCAACGGGCCGGCCAATTCTTGATATTGATTAAATACCTGAACTTCGACCTGTGACTTTTCAAGTTGGTTGATCTCGTCGTAGATGGCTTTCAAGCCGGCCGTATCTTCAGCACGGTAGAATTGGCCACCAGTGATGTCGGCAACTTGTTGCAATGTCGCCTCATCTAATTGGCTTTCTTGATAAGCGATGGTTGTGCCACCAAAGAGACCAGGCACCGGTACCGGTACTTCACCAGGACGACCAGCACCAATCGTATAAATCTTAATGCCCAACGCTTTAGCCGCTTCGGCTGCCGTCAACGGGTCAACCTGACCAGCGTTATTGACGCCATCGGTCAAGAGAATGACTACTTTGCTCTCGGCATCACTGTTAGTGAGCATGTTGGCTGCGTTGGCGATGCCCAGGCCGATGGCCGTGCCGTCATCAATACCCAATTCAGTTGCCAGTTCGATCTGTTCCAGCGAACGACTGACCATATTGTGATCAAGGGTCAACGGACTTTGGCTGAAAGCTTCACTGGCGAAGATGACCATGCCAATTTTGTCATACGGCCGTTCCATGATGAACTCGTCAATCACCTGCTTGGAGGCTTCAAGGCGATTTTGGGGTTCAAAGTCCAACGAGGCCATACTTCCGGAAATGTCAAGTGCTAAGGCGATATCGACACCTTCGCCAGTGATCGTTTCTTTGCCCTGCACAATTTGTGGCCGGGCCAGCGCAATCACAATCAGCACAATACCGATGATGCGTAATACGGTCATCAAAGGCCGCCAAACGATGCGCCAAGAACGTGGCAAGTCGCCTATTAGGCCGGCAGCGGCGTGCTGCATGGTAGCTGGCTGTGTGCGTCGCCGTGAAAACAGATGATAAGCTGCTAATAATGCCGGGATGAGCAAAACCAAAACCAACAACCACGGGTTTGCAAATTGAAAACTCATCATGCTTGCACCTCTGCATTCGTTAATTTGCCGTTGGACGAAAAATGGGGTCCTTGCGGCGGACTGATAGGCGTGTGTTCCTGTTTATCAACATCATCCGTGGTGATTACCAGCGGTTTTGTGCTCGCGACGATGTTACGTGCCGATAACATTAATTGCTTGGCATCAGCCACATTTGGTTCAAAAGTCGAGAATTTGATCAAGTCGCTTGCATTTAAGAAGTTAACAAAATCACGTGTCACATTGAGGTCCATATTGCTATTGCGTAAGCTGGTCTGGATTTCGCCGGTAGTGCGTTCCATGACCGGTACACCATAACTCTTTTCGATGTAAAAACGCACTGTGTCAGAGACGAAGGTGTAATATTCTTTGAAACGGCCGTTTTGCGGCAAATGTAACCCTTCAATCCGTTCCAATTCATCCAACGCCACCTCGTGTGGCAGGCGGTTGTCAACCATTGCCAATGCCAGGCGCGCCTGACGGCGTTTCCGCCATAAAAATCCGCCGCCTAACAAGACGGCCAATAAAATGCCGCCGATAATCCAGGGCAACCAATTGGTATACGGCAATTCAGCCTGTGGTTTAATGTCGCGCAGTTCTGTATCGCCTTCCACCAAAACCGACTGAATCGATACCGGGATTGGCGCGGCGATGACCTCGTTTAATTCGCCGGCACCATCCGTCACAGATAAAACCAATGGTGGCGTGGCGTATTCGCCAGGAGCAAACACGCGGGCATCAATTGTAAAAATCGTTGTTGCACTGCCATCCCGATTACTCACTGTCGTTGCCGGGGTCTGGTCAGCAATCACAAACTGCTCCCAACCTGTTTCCAGTGCAGGTGGCAGAACATAATAGCCTTCTGGATGCGTGATAGTAACCGTCAACTCAACCGGGTCGCCTACCGTGGCCGCTTGGGCCGGCGTGGAGATGGTTGCTGTGATTGGCTCCTGTGCTGCTGTCGTACCAACAATAACAAACAACAGGATTGTTATTATGATGATGGAAAGATTTGTTCGTTTTTTATCCATAACATTTTCCATTTTTTCAATGCCTTATCCGCATTGCACGTTCTTGGAAGAAGCGCGTCAGCGGGGTGGTGTATTCTTCGTTAGTGTAAATATCAATGCGATCGACGCTGGACTGTTTGAAAATGCGTGTTTTCTTATTTTCCAAGGCATCCATCCGTTGATGATAGGCTTGCTGCCAACGGCGGCTGCTCGTATCGACCCAAACGATGTCACCACTTTCCGGGTCTTCCAAGGCCAACATACCGACATTCCCAATTTCATTATCAAGCGGGTCATTCAAATCCACGGCAATCACATCATGCCGTTTGTTGGTAATAGACAAGGCTTGTTTATATCCTTCCGGATCAGCCATAAAGTCGGACACCAGGAAGACAATGCTGCGCCGTTTTAGGATTTGGTTGACTTTGTCAAGTGCCATTTTAATGTCGGTGCCTGTGTTTTGTGGTTCAAAAGCGAGCAGTTCACGAATCAGGCGCAAGACATGTTTACGGCCTTTGCGCGGCGGGATGAACAGTTCGATCTGGTCAGTGAAGATCAGCAGACCCACTTTGTCATTATTGGTAGTGGCGGCGAAGGAGAGTACGGCCGTTAACTCAGCTGCCAATTCACGTTTAAACTGATTGACTGAACCAAAGTTTTCCGAAGCAGACGCATCTACGACCAACATCACCGATAATTCCCGTTCTTCAACATACCGCTTCACATGTGGTTCGCCCGTACGGGCAGTCACATTCCAATCGATTGTGCGAATTTCATCACCGAATTGATACGGCCGTACTTCATCAAACTCCATACCACGTCCCTTAAACACAGAATGGTATTCGCCGGCAAAACTATCATTCACCAGGCGCCGCGTCCGAATTTCAATCCGCCGAATCTTTTGCATGAGTTCATTTGTTAACATAATAATCTCCAGATACGGAGGAGTAAGAAGTAAGGAGCAGGAAGCATGGGTTTTCCTTACCCCTTACGCCATTCTCCCTACTTCCACCTTCTTAGGGCACATCCGTATGATCTAAAATTCGTTGAATAATTTGGTCGCTGTTGATATTTTCAGCTTCCGCTTCGTAAGTGGTAATTACACGATGCCGTAAAACATCAGGCGCCAACTGTTTGATATCTTCGGGGGTCACAAAACCACGACCTTTCAAGAAAGCGTGGGCACGCGCCGCCATAATTAAGCTGATGCCGGCGCGGGGCGATGCGCCAAAATCAATCAGGTTGTTAAGGTCACTCAAGCCATTTGTGCCCGGATTGCGCGTGGTCAACACCAAATCCAACACATACTCTTTAATCTTGTCATCCACATAAATCTCACGCACCAATTCACGTGCACGCAAAATATCTTGGGGTGTCACAACTGGATTCACATGCGGGAGTTCTACCGCTGTCATACGGTCAATGATCAAGCGCTCTTCGGCGCGTGTGGGATAACCCACCTTGGCCTTGAGCATAAAGCGGTCAACCTGCGCTTCGGGCAGCGGATAGGTACCTTCTTGCTCGATCGGATTCTGGGTTGCCATGACCAGGAACAAATCAGCCATTTTATAGGTGGTGTCACCAATCGTGATTTGACGTTCTTGCATCGCTTCTAACAAAGCACTCTGCACCTTGGCTGGGGCACGGTTGATTTCGTCAGCCAATACCAGGTTAGAAAATAAAGGTCCTTGATGTACGCTAAATTCGCTGGTACGTGGATTATAAATTTGCGTGCCGACGAGGTCGGCAGGTAATAAGTCCGGTGTAAATTGAATACGTGCAAAATCAGCCTGAATCGCTTCTGATGTTGTTTTGATCAATAAAGTTTTGGCCAGGCCGGGTACACCTTCGAGCAAAATATGCCCATCGGCCAATAAGGCAATCAGAACGCGCTCAACGAGTTGTTCTTGACCTACCATTACTTTGTTAATTTCTGCCAATAAATCTTGAATAAAAATTGCTTCGTCTTTTACCTGACTGTTCAGGTCACGGATGGATGTCATATTTAACATGTGAAGTTCTCCAAATTTTCAATTACTCTTTTATCATTTAGCTTTGTTAACTAAACGATTTTTACTTTTTCATTCCGAAGGCGACAGCCTGAGGAATCCTAAAAACTTATATCATCCAGCGTTCTGGGGATTGCTTGCTGCGTTCGAAATGACACAAAACTTTGTTAATTTAGTGTGTAGTTACTAAGTCGGTTGGCGTCCAAACTGCCGCAGCCGGGCGGCTGCGGCAGTTTTTCCTTCCTTCCTCTTTGCCTACATGATGTAGCCTACAGGATGTAGGCTATGCCCTGTAGAGTGTGCCCGTTAGGGTCGGGTCGCCTCCACATAACCAGGGTAAGTCAATTTTGGCTTCAGTGCTGAGCTTATTACCCTGGACAACACTCTCTAAATCTATCGTTACAGCGACGCCGCTGACTTCAAAATCAGAACTGGCGCTCAAATATTTGGGATTTTTTGTAGAAGTTTTGCCAGATGCAGTAACGGCCGTTTCTGGAATCGCCCCTGCACCACAAATACCAGCATCAACTGTCAAACCCTTACCAACAAACACAGTGCCGTCAACCACATTGCCGCGATGAGTCAAATTCAGGGTGATGGGAGCCTTACTGCCATTATCGGCATAAAGAGTGCCATTAAAAACGCCATCATACGGGCCAACTTTGCCCGCTTCTGCGGGGGCTGCGCTTGCGCTGCCGGTCGTGACGGCAAATACGGCGATCATGGCCACGATGACAAATAAACTAGCTGTAAATTTTTTCATGAGTGCTAAATCTCCTAAGGTTCAAGATTACGTTTATCCAGGTTTTCGCCGCTAATCTCACAAATTGAGTTCAACTTGTATCAAATGTGACAAATTATTTTTCTGGATTGGATTATTAAATAAATTACTGCGCTGTTGTTTTGTGAAGTGGCTATAGGATACGGCATGCAAGGGGTCTGGCGCTTTAAAGGCAAATTGTCTTTACCTTAAGGGAAACTTAAGGCGCAAATCTCAAATCTTGTAAAGGAGTCCATAAGCAAGTTGTCTACCTGTCATTCCTACACAAACAGGAATCCAGAAATATAGATATCTGCCTACGCAGGAATGACGAATGATTCTTACCCCTGTAAAGGAATCGACAAAAAAAGTTCACCAAACGTGATAGAATATCGTTGTTGTTTTAGTTAAGGTTCGTTGTTGGGATTGGTTGGGAGAAACCCGTGGTAGTATTTGTTATCATCCAGAATCAGGCGTCTATAATCATTTGCCCACCGACCAAGATTGATTTCTATTATGGTTTCGCCACCGGGGTTATGTTAATTTTACTAATTGGCTTTTATTGGATCGCCTTGATTTCCCCACAAATAAAAAAAGTAAAGGCATTTACTAGCCCTACAAAAAAAGATGGGCCTTCCCCTGCTAAGATGGGGTGGAGTTGCATTACTGGGATATTGTTTTTGTTGATTATTATCATTGGTACTGGGGTTGTAATATGGGTAATCGGCCCATCAATTCTTGATGCATTAACTTGTTCATAGTTGGTATACATACAAGATTGTTCAGTGCTGTGCAAAATAATCTGGTTTCACCCAAAATGGGGGTGTGGGTCGCTGGCGGTTCAGGCTTTGAGATTTGTCTGTCAAACTGTGTAGATGGCATCCCCGAAACGGATAATGGACAATTTGATGAACCGATTGGCATTGTAGCCACCAGTGACAATAATCTCTTTGTGTTGGGTGAACAATACGTGCAAGAATTTACACCCAACGGTCAATTTGTGGCCAAATGGAGGCGGCTTCACCACGGATGCTGAAGGCAATATTTTTCTTGGTGGCGGCATTGGTGTGAACGATAATGACAACATTTATGTTTCAGATCGAGGTTTACATCGCGTGCAAAAGTTTGACAGCGACGGCAATTTTCAACGCACATGGGGACGCAGTGTAGATGATGGATCACCCATATTCCAAAATGGGAATCTAACACCGATACATAGCTGCCCGCTCAATCGCTGTGTACTGAAAGCCTTTATCGCAGCGAAATGCCCTATAGTGGCTTTACTTGGTTGACCGGTGACCCGGCTAATTATGACGGAAGCGGATCGTTAACGAGTGTGGAGATTAACGATTTCTACTATCTGATTGTGGAATGTGGTGTGGGAGGAACGGCCGTTTCCAACAAAGTCGGCGAATTTACGTTTGCGCTTGTGCCCGGAAGCTAGTTTATACTGAAATTTCATACCCAAAAATGATACAATGATGTGAGTACGTTGCTGCGGGCTGAGGGTCGCTTAAGACCGTTTCACCCTCGGCATCACAGCAATTCTGATAATTTAGTAAGCATCTGCAGATAAGTTTGTAGTAACGATTTTAATCGTCCAGACCGCTGAAGCCGCTGAAGCGGTTACTACAAACAAAAACGGGAAGTTATTTTTAGACGATCACTTAGGTAACATTTTTAAAGCATTTATAAAAACGGCCGTCATAACCTGGAGACCCGATGTTAGATTTAACTCACGAACCCGATTTAGGATATGTTTTTTATCCAAATGAAACGCCTGATCACCCCGGCCATCCCCGGATGGATGTCATTATTCCCGCAATCGCTACGCACCAGCACTATGACCCTCAAAAAGTTCAATTTCAAATTGTCTCGCCGACAAAAAACATCGAACATCTCATCGTACACCATCCCTGGACATTGGGGAAAAAGTATCAAGTTTGTGCCGGTCGCATATTATTGACCGACCATACAGCAAAATGTGTTGAAGCCTTTTCTTTCGGCGGCAATTTGCAAATCTTCACCAACGACAAACATACTGTCTGCGCCCTCAAGTCAGACGCACCCATCATCCCTTTATTTACAACCCACGATTTACCCATGTGGATCGTGGCTGAAGTTGAAATTTTGTTGGCTCAGCAAAGAGCGCACTGGAATCCGCAGCATCCCCATGATTTTGAAACACACCTGGCTACGGTAAACCCTTTCCTGCTCTACATCAGCTGCCTGTACGCGCTTCAGGCTAGAGTCAAACGTGGATACAGCAGGGCAGAGCAATTAGATCATCAGGGGTTGGATTTTGTGCAAACAGAAATCAAGCGGTTACAGGAAAAGGGTAAATTGCCTTCGGTGGTACCATCATTGGATCAATTGTTCTAAAAAAACGGCCGTTTCCAACACCGTGGGCGAGTATACTTTTGCGCTTAAACCGGGCAGTTAGTCAAATGTTTTGAATATTATCTAGACACTGAGTTTTTTTATTAGTTTGGGGAGCCTAATCAACATATTCCCATTTGGAGGTGGAATTTTGAATCGTAAATACATCTTACCCGTAATCCTTTTTTTCGCATTAATCTTTATTTTAATTTTTAGCCGGACAGCGATGACGCAAACAGCGACAGATGACGAAACGGCCGTTGCCCAGGCACAAAACGATGACCGCCTGACATGGTCAACGCCCACCGGCTATGACGGTGCCAGCTTAACCATTAGTAGTGGTGATGGTTATCATGTTCAGCAAGAATTTGCAGCAGATGAACAACCTACATTTGTATTGCTTGATAACAATGGCGCATCTTTGCCGGATGGGCAATATACATATGAGCTGCGTTTTAAGCCGCTAAAGACAGGTGCTGGTTCCGAAACTGAGTATTTGACATCAGGTCGAGAAGAACCGGCAACTGAACATACGTCAGCAGAGACGGCTGCATCCAGCCCTCCGATCCTTTCAGGAACATTCACGCTGCAAGAAGGGAGTTTAGTCACAGAACAAGAGGTATCTACTTCCACCCATATCCACACTGAGTATAGTGATGAGTCACTCGTGCCACAAGTGTTTGTACATCCTGAAGATGTTACCATTCAAGGAAATCTTTGCACTGGCTTTGATTGCACCAATACTGAGAATTATGGCTTTGACATACACCGGTTCAAAGAAAGTAATATTCGCATTCATTTTGATGATACCAGTTCATCAGGGAGTTTTGCGAATAATGATTGGCGCATATTAATTAATGACATTAATAGTGGCGGCTCGTCCTATTTCGCAGTTGAAAACAGCACAAGTGGGGCTGTGCCTTTCACAATCAGCGACAGCGCCATTGCCAACTCCCTTTATATCATGGAAGCCGGTGGTGATGGCAATCGGCCACGAATTGGTGTCGGCACCGCCACACCAGGCGCAAATATGCATCTAAATGAGGCCGATACCCCTACCCTACGGCTCTCTCAAGATGGCTCGAATTATCCGGCATATTCTTGGGACATTGCCGGTCATGAACAAAGCTTCTTCATCCGTGATATAAATGCTGGTTCTAAATTGCCGTTTAGGGTGGAAGCCGGTTCTCCCAGTAGCAGCATCATTATCCGCAACAACAGCCGTGTAGGTATTGCTCCGGGCACAACCACAAATGGGTTTACTAGTTTGGATGCAACTTTGCATGTCAAAGCCGCAGACGCCACTTTCCGTGTGCAGGACACAGTCAGTGGCACAGTGACGCTTGATTTAGACAGCGGTGGCAATCTGACGTTGAATGGGCTGCTCACCGAAGCATCTGATCGCGCCTTGAAAGAAAACATAGCCCCCGTCAACAACCAAACTGTATTAGATGCCTTAGCCGGCGTGCCGATCAACACCTGGAACTATATCAGTGACCAGGATGAAGTGCGCCATATGGGACCGATGGCTCAAGATTTTTACGCTGCCTTTGGTTTGGGTGCTGATGATCGTCATATTGCCCCCTTGGATGCCAACGGCGTGGCTCTGGCCGGTGTACAAGAGCTTTACGGCCGTCTGCAATCCCAAGAAAGCCAAATCACCGCCCTGGAAGAAGAAAATGCGGATTTGGAGCAGCGTTTGGTTGAATTGGAAGCGGCCGTTGCTGCCTTACTCGCCCAACAGGAGCAATAAGATGGCCGGCAAACGCAAATGGGCCTGGGCCGGCATGGCAGCCATCGGGCTGCTGCTGGTCACAGGCGCTTACCTGTTCGCTATCGCTCCCCTGCTGGCCACCAACACCGTGCGCATCAGCACCACCGGCAGTGATGGAGATGCCAATTACGATGCCCTCGATCCGGCCGTGGCCTACAATAGTGTGGATAATGAGTTCTTTGTTGTCTGGGCTGCGGACAATCCCGATTTCGCAGATGGCAAATTAGAGATTTATGGTCAGCGCGTGAGTGTGGCCGATGGCTCCAATCTGGGATCAGCCATCCGCATCAGTTTTATGGGCGACAGTGATGCTGCTTTACAATATGATGCGCAGCGGCCGGCCGTTGCCTACAACCCCAATATGAATGAATACCTGGTTGCCTGGCAGGCCGATGATCACACCTTAGGCGACAACGAAGTCGAAATTTTTGCCCGCCGGCTTGATGGCTCTGATGGCAGCCTGCTGGCCTCCCAAATTCGTGTCAGCCATGTAACCGATATGGGCAGTAATCGGGATGCTTTGAATACGGCCGCTGCCTACAGCAGTCAAAGCAATCGTTATCTCGTTGCCTGGCAGGCCGATGTACAAGCCGACAATGAAGTTGAAATCTATGGCGCACTGCTTGACGATAGTGGCACCGAACAGGTCAGCGATTTCCGCATCAGCACGATGGGGATTGATGGCGACAGCGCCTATCGCGGCCAACAACCGGATGTAGCTTATAATGGCAGCAACAACGAATTCTATGTCGTTTGGTCGGGAGACGATCCGGCACAGGCCAGCGGAGCTTACGAAATCTACGGCCGACATGTTAACGTGCTGACAGGCGCACTGCTTGGCTCGCAGCAGCGACTCAGCACGATGGGCAGCGCCGATAGTGACCCCAACTACAGCGCAAGGAAACCAGCCGTAGCCTACAGCAGCAGCCAAAATCAATATCTGGTCGTTTGGCTGGGGGATGATGATGTCAATGGGGCTGACGATAAATACGAAATCTATGGACAACGTGTGAGCGCCGCCAACACAGAAGAGGGCAGCGATACACGCATCAGCACCACGCCTATCGATCCCAACGCCGTTTACAAAGCGATCAATCCGGATGTGGCTTATGATGCCGCCCAGGATCAATACAAGGTTGTCTGGCGCGGCGATCAAGATAATGGCAGTATGGTCAATGATCAGTTTGAGATTTTTGGCCAACTCTTGAGTGCATTAGATCTGACGCCTGATAGTGGCAACAGCCGTGTCAGTGTGATGGCTACGACTGATGGTGACACGCGTTTTGGGGCCGATAGAACGGCCGTTGCTTTTGCTGCCGGTGTGGACAATGAATTAGTGGTCTGGCAAGGCAAGACAGATACAGTTGT
>JAGRDI010000266.1 GCA_020432765.1 Anaerolineales bacterium
AGAAATACATCAGCTTGTACTTTAATTGTGTATGGGCTTGCCAAAGCACTTTTAAGGGCATTTCATCAAGTCTCTGCCACAGTTTCGGATCGTCTTGTTGTTCGATCCAATCAGGCCCCAAATATTTGTTGTAAAGTTTATTCAGATCACTAACGATCCATGTGGGCACGTGAATGCCATTGGTCACTGAGGAGATCGGTACCTCGTCAACCGTCTTACCAGGGAATACATGCTGCCACATTTCGCGTGAGACTTGCCCATGTAATTTACTTACACCATTGCACTGCCCAGAGTAACGCAAGGCTAAAACGGTCATGTTAAAGGCCATGCCCCATTCTTCCTCATGTGCGCCCATGCTCAAGAACTCTTCACGGGAAATGCCTAATTGTGGCCAAAATTGGCCAAAATATTGATCAATTAAATGGTAGCTAAATGCATCGTGACCAGCTGGAACTGGTGTGTGTGTAGTAAATACAGATTGTTTGCGCCCTTCTGCAGCAGCTTCTGTGAAAGACATGCCCGCAGCAACTTTTTCACGGATGTTTTCGAGCAGTAAAAAGCCGGAATGACCTTCGTTCATATGATAAACAGATGGCTCAATTCCTAATGCTTTTAGGATGCGCACACCACCGATGCCCAACATAATTTCCTGGCGGATACGCATTTCGCTGTCGCCGGAGTAAAGTCGAGCCGTTAGTTCACGATCCCAGGGGTCATTTTCATCAACATCAGTGTCCATCAAGTACAATGGAACACGTCCAACTTGCACACGCCAAATGCGTGCATGGACAACCCGACTACCTACTTCAACGGAGATTTTGACTTCGTTGCCTTCTTTGTCAAAGACAAGCTGGATAGGAGATTTGTTTGTATCAAGCTGCGGGTAATAGGCTTCTTGCCATCCGTGGGAAGGCAGGCGTTGGCGGAAATAGCCCTGTGGGTAAAGAAAGCCAATGCCAACAAAAGGTAGACCTAAATCACTCGCTTCTTTAGCATGATCGCCAGCGAGTATGCCTAAACCGCCGGAATAAATTGGAATTGAACTATGTAGACCAAATTCAAAAGAGAAATAGGCAATGGTTTTATGCTTATATTCTGCATATGTTTGGTGAAACCAGGTGTGTCCGTTGCTCAACATGTTGTCAAAATCTAGCATGACATGTTCATAAAACCGGACAAAACTGGCGTCTTGTGCTTTGGCAGCTAATTCTTCGGCTGTCATTTGCTGTAAAATTAGTACTGGATTATGCTGGGTGCGCCGCCAGAGTTGATGATCTAAGCGTTTGAATAATTCTCGTGAATTTGAATGCCAACTCCACCAGAGGTTGTAGGCTAATTCGGGTAAGCGCTCAATGCGCTTGGGCATTTTTTCTTTTAGATGATTCATTCTTCACCTTTTGGTCATTTTATTTTTGGTATCTGTGTTAACCCTTAGGGTCTTTCAATATACCGAATAGTAACATTTCTATAAGTAATCTTGGCTAAACAAAACGGAAGCCAGGTCAAAGGACAAATTGTCCTTCGGCTTGGCTAAATTGTTGCTGAGTCAACTAATTTTCACTGAAATTATAACACAATCTCATGGCAAGGGTATGCAGATAAACATTCGTACTTAACTTGGCGATTTGGAGCGAATGTTGCCTGGCGGAAGGGTCTTTTTATCCCTAACTGCTATGTGGACGCTTGCTCAGACCAATTTTATGGTGTGAGAATCTCAGTTAATTCTTTAATTTGAAAGGTTGTGCGTTGAGGCAACGGCCGTTGTACACGATCAATTGCAAGTTCGGCCGTTGCGTTTATTAGCCAATCAAAGTGTAACGGCGAAAGGAGTTTACGGTCGATCAACGGTGATGGGTTTGTTGCATTGATGACAATAATCTCATCATCCGTGAGCAAATATTCGATCATATTGATATCGTAGCCATAAGCTCTGCTAATGGCGCGCGAACTTTGGGTGATCTGTTCTTGCTGTTCTTGATTTAGCGTAGAGGTGGCTCCTTTCAGATATCGGTTTTCTCCTGGCAAAAAGTTGAGGATTAGCACTTTTTCCATGCCAATGACATAACAATGGATATGATCACCGCCTTTGATTAGTTCTTGCAATATCATAGTCCTGGTGCCGCTTTCATCATAGCGTTGGATGAGTTCGTCGACACTGTGGACACGAAACGAAAGTCTGCGCCCGCCGCTTTCTGCTTCTTTAAATATGGCTGGCACGCCCACATAATCTATGATGCCTTCCCAATCCATGGGGTAAACGAGATTCCGAAAGCTGTCTGGTACAACGTCTGTGTCCACATCTTTGTTAGGGAGGGCAATGGTGCGCGGACTTTTTAGACCCAGTTTGTTGGCCATTGCGGTTCCAAAAAAGCGGCTGTCTGCTGACCAGACGAAGGGATCGTTGATGATGTAGGTTCCCTGCATAGCTGCAAACTTGACATAAGTGCGATAATAAGGGACCTCATGGGACATGCGATCGATGATGACCGTATATTCACAAAGTTCATCCATGAAGGTGCCACCAATTTTCACTAGCTCAGCCTGAATATCGGGTGCGCGTTCAGACACGGCCGTTATAAATGCTTCTGGCCAATCAGTTTCACGTCCAATTATTAGACCAATTTTTTTGGTTTCATTTTGGCTCATCCTTTTTTTCCTTATTTTCCTGAATTAACTACTATTTTCAGTTGTTTACACCGCATAATTTGGATTTTCAATATCTTTGAACTATACACCAATTATAGAGAGATGCCGAACAGGAACGGCCGTTTGTAACCGTATTCCGCCGTCAGTTTGTTTCAAATTGTGCATAAAAGCGTTCTGGATCATCAAGCCACGCCTCTGGGCTGGCGGTAAAATAATACTTGGTCTGTGATCTGCTGGCGCAAATTTATTGCATCGCGTATATTTAGCTTGGTCAATACGATAAAACGTGGTTATTTTGAAGGAGTAGAAAATGAGCAGTCAGATTGGAATTGTTACATTCGACAGTGAAGAAAAAGCAGATGAGGTCCTGAAGTCATTAGAAAAACTGGAAAAAGAAAAAATGATTTCCTTAAAAGACGTTGCTGTGGTTGTAAAAGATAGTGACGGCAAAGTTAAGGTGAAAGAAACGGCCGATTTTAGCAAAAAACGTGGCACAGTTACTGGTGGGACGATTGGATTTGTGATTGGTTTGATGGTAGGTGGACCGATTGGTGGGGCTTTGTTGGGTACTGCTGCCGGTTACTTCACTGGCAAAAAGATCGATTTAGGTGTTTCCAAAGACAAGATTCAAGCTGTTACTGAAGGTATGGAAAACAGCAGTTCTGCAATCTTTGTCCAGGTTGAATCTGTCAAAGACGCAGGGATTCTGCCCAATCTCATGCGCGAAGCTGATGGCACCCTGTACGAAATCGATCTGACTGACGAACACGAAGCTGACATAGACGATGCCCTATCAGGCATGGTCGCACGCCATTAAAAATCATTATTTGCCAATCGTCGATTGGCAAATAATGATTTTGGTTATGCGCTCTCTTCCTGACAGGTTGCACGTTGTTTTTTGACAGCGCGTTGCAGCGTCAGTTGTAATAAACAAGCCTCTTCTGGGGTGATATAGATATTAGTGATATCGCTTTTTAAGATTTTTTCGTCTGTGGGACAATTCTCTTTAAAGCGGATACAAATGTTATCATCAAAATCGCTTGCAAACTCATCATAAAAGATGTCAATTATTAAGCTTTTATCCAGAATTGAGATTGACATAATTTCCTCACATTTTTGATCATAATCTTATTAGTGGTCGTTGATGTTTGGAGTCTTCAGCGTAGACCTGTTCTGAGCATAAGCGAAGGTGCGAACGGAAACCACAGAAAATATAAGCAAAAATATTAAAGCTCTGTGATCTCTGGATGCTTTGTGGTTTGAGACCTTGTTTATACGGCCGTTACTGACTCTAGATCGGGAAAGAATTGTCTAACGGTGCCTTCTACCCAGCCATGTAAAGTGACAGGTGCTAATTCACAACCGGTACATGCTCCCGACAAGCGTACATTTAGCACTTTGCCATCATACCCAACCATAGAGACTGCGCCGCCATGATAATGTTCGATATAGGCACTAATTGATTCAACCAAAGCGCGCATGCGCTCTTCTTCGTTGGCTTGCGTGTCCCCCTTGGTGAGATCGGAGTTTGTGTCTGCAAATAAATTTGTCATTTTTGCTTCCTTATTTGTGAAATGTCAACATTTCCCAATAAAATGCATTGAGTGCTTCACCAAATCCCCTAAATTATAGCATAAGATTTTGATCAATTGGAGCCTAAATTTGCTGCCAGAGAGTTGCTCCTTGTGGGTGCTGATCAAGCGGAAGTTCGCCGTTGTGGACAACTAATTTTTGACCACTAAAATATTCGGCAAAAAGGGTGCCATCCGCAATACCGCCATGTGAAACGGTTAACGGCCGTTTCTGACGGTTTTCTTCGCCACGGTGTGCAATGATGAGGAAACGGCCGTTTGGGTCCATGCGTTGATAAACAAATGTATCCTCTTCGACCGCTAATATTTGAAAACCACCTTTTTGCAATGTTTTTGCTGATTGGCGTAAAGCAATCAAGCGGCGGTAGAAAGTGAGCAGATCATAATCCCATGCTGCTTCGTCCCAGCGCATGCAGCCGCGAGCGGCTAGAATTGGGTCATCCAGCATACCTATTTCATCACCATAATAAATGCCAGGCACGCCTGGGAATGTAAATTGCACGGTCACAGCTAAACGGTGCAGTGCATCATTACCGGCCACAATGCTGCGGATGCGTGGAGTGTCATGACTATCCAGCAAATTGTACTGCTGCAAAACAATTGCCCATGGAATTGCGGCACGACGGCTTTGCCATGTATCGATCAATGCTTGAGTTGGCCATTTTTTTGTGCTTTGGACATGCATTTTTAGGCTGTGGGCCCATTCTTTGTAACCCGTTAACCAATACCAAAGGGGCTGTGTAAAGCCAGTGTAATTCATTACACCATCATATTGATCGCCTTGTAATTGTGGTGAAGCGTCGAAGAAGTTCTCGCCCATCAGGTATGCATCTGGCCGTGTGGATTTGACGGCCTGCCGAATCTCACGCGAGATTTCGGTGCCCATTTGGGTTTCACCCTGGCGGGCCAGCATATTGGCAACATCGACACGCCAGCCATCAGCCGCGAAAGGTGCCGTTAACCATTTGCGAAAAATCGAATTGGAACCTGCGTAGATGCGGCGGCGCAGTTCTGAGCTGCGGTAATTTAATTTTGGCAATGTCCACAGGCCTAGCCATGATTCATAATCATCTGGATGTTTGGTAAATGTGAAAAAGTCGGCTTCAGGGGCATTGGCATCAGCCAAGGCGGCTTGAAACCAGGGATGATAATACCCGCAATGATTGGGAACAATATCCAAAATATAGCGCATATTGCGGGCGTCCAATGCCTCGCGCAAGGCGATTAAGGCTGCGTCGCCGCCGAAATGTGGGTCGACATGCTCATAATCGACTACATCATATTTATGGTTGGACCTGGCAGTAAAGATTGGATTCAGGTAAAGGGCGTTGATACCTAAATGTTTTAGATAATCAAGTTTTTGGATGATACCTGCCAGATCACCACCAAAAAACACCAAGGGAAAAGGCTGCTCGGCGGCTGGTGGTGTGTTCCATTGAAAGGTTTGTGGTTTATGGTTGTTGAAGGTGAATTCTTCTGAACCTGGGTTTTGGGTGGGATCGCCATTGGCGAAACGATCGGGGAATATTTGGTAGAATACGGCCGTTTCCAACCATCGTGTTGGTTCATAATTGGCTACAATTTGAAAATCGGTGTGATCTGTCGGAATGGCCGTACTACAGCCCGCAGCTGAATAGGTCCATAAGCCATCATCGGCATTGATTAAAAAGCGGTAATGGACATGAGGTTGGTTAATATGTAGATCGATTTCCCACCATTGGTCAACGGCCGTAGCTGTTGTGGGGATCAAGGGTGCCAGAAATTGTTCGCCATCAGGGAAAGTGCGCAGATAAATTGTTTTGATGAGTGTAGTAGCTCCCGTGCGTAAACGTAAGTGCACGGTTTCGCCTAAACGTGGATAAAGATTCGATACAAAAAGTTGTGAACCATCATGATGAATACTCTTTAACCAGGCTGGCTGCATGCTTTTGTCCTTTGTTAAATTGGTTACTGACGACGGAAAAAAATAAGTCCGATGCCTGCCAATGCAACCAGCCCAAACCCCAAAACAAATGCGCCCGTACTCATTCCTTTTTGCAACGTTGAGGAATCTGCTGTTATGGTTGGTTGTATTGTTGGGCTTGCATTGCTGGAGCGTTTGACGACTGCTGGCAGCGTGGTTGTTGGCTGTGGAAGGGGTGTGATTGTGGGAGGAACGGCCGTTGCTGTGGGGGGATGTGTTGCCGTCGGCAGCGGCGTTTCTGTGGGAATAGGCGTTGGCGCGACGATCAATAATAAATCACCAATACTTAAAACTGCATTTTCTGTCAGTCCATTATAAGCCAATAAATCGTTAAGTCCCAAACCATAACGGATCGATATGCCCCATAACGTATCACCAGTACGCACCTCATGGGCTAATTGCGGCGTAGGCGTAGGCGGCGGCTCTTCACCAGGTACCAGCCGAATTTTGACTTCGTTGCCTGGATGTAGAATGTCATATTCATCAATGCCATTGAGCCAATAAAATTCATCTAATGTGAGACGATACGTAGCAGCAATTGTCCATGGCGTCTCGCCATCACGGATGATATGTGTTGCTGGTGGTGTGGGGGTTGGAGGTGGTTCCGCACCATCTGCCAAGCGAATCGTGAGGGTATCTCCCGGATGAATGGTGCTTTCGTTGTTGAGATTGTTATAGAGAAATAGTTCGTCGATGGTGATCTCATAGCGTGCAGCAATAGCCCAGAATGTGTGTCCCTCTAAAACAGTATGAATAATCGAACCGTCTTCATTGGGACTGGCTAAAGTGATTGGGTCTACACGCACCGCAGGCGCATCAAGGGTGTCATTGGTTTTGGGTAATGTCGCGGCTATGCCATCACTGGGTACACCTACAACCAATGCGTAGAAATTTTGTCCGTGTCCGACTGCATGACCAACCCCTGCATGAATGTATTGGTTGGAGATCATCGTGTTGAAGTGAGTTGGACTGTTGATCCACCAGGTGACGCCTTGGCGTGGTGTTAAATCAGTGCCACCGACAATATTTTCATTGGCACGACCAGCATAACCGGCCGCGAGTGCCCGTGTCTGCGGCGTTGAGCCGCCAGCACCACTATGGCTGTAGATATTATTGGCGGCCATGTATTCAGCCTGGCTTTGGGCGGCGGCAGCTAGCATTGCATCCCATTGATAGGGGGGAAGTCCATAATTGGCACGCACTTGATTCACGCTGTTGAAAATTTCGGTGCGTGGATCTTGAGCCTGAACGGCCGTTCTTTGCCCTACTATACTGCTGTTTGCCAACAATAAAAAAGCCAGCAAAAGACTCCAACTCCAATTCCTCTTCATTATTTTGAACTATAACAAGATCATGACGGCAAGCAAATCAGTTTAATCTAACCTTATCTGCGTGCTTTTCACGCCGGCACTATTTACACATCTGAGCTGGTTCGTGTAAACTGTAAAAGTGGAATAAATTGACCAAGAGTATAGGAGACAAAATTTATGAAGTGGCGGTATACGATTGGCTTGGTATTAATTTTGCTGTTGGTATCGGTTATCCTGTTTTTACCCCCAGTGAATGCAGTGTCAAATGGCGATCCTGCATTTGTCGTTGATAATGACCTCAATTACCTGCCCATCATCGCGAAGACGGAGGTAGCGGTATATTTCGATGATTTTTCAAATCCGGATTCGGGTTGGCCAATCAGTGAAGACGATCGTGTGCATACAGAATACCTCAATGATGAATATCGCATGTTAACCAAAGTAGCCGGGTATTTATACCTTTTGAAAGCGCCAATTGTGCCCTATGAAACGTATACCGTGTCTGTTGACGCCGCTTGGGCTATCGAAAAAGGTTCGGGGTATGGGCTTGCATTTGGAATGAATGCGGATATCGATCAATTTTATGCATTTCTGATCAGCCCTGAATTTAGCCAATATTGGTTTATGCGGGGTGAAAATGATGATGTCGTTATCCTTGATTTTGGTGAGATTGACTCTGGGTTGAATATGGGCAGCAATCATATTCAGGTTACGCGCTATGGATCTCAGATACAGGTGGTGGTCAACGACGATTGGGAACGTTCGTGGACTGATGCGTCGTTTTCTGGCCTATCTTATACTGGATTGGCGGCATCTACTTCACTTGATCAAGGTCTATCAGATATACGTTTTGACAATTATTTGCTGACTTCACCAGTTTTTGCTTCTGAACCTGCTGTGGAAATCGGTATTATGCCTAGTCATGTGATAAAAGTAACAAGATTCGACTTTCCTTAACGCTTGCTTATCATCACCTTTGTCATGGTGTCGATTAGGGTGATGTTACGTATTTGTTGTGTAGACTCAGGTCACAACAAATAATATGATGCAAGGGTGAAAAGAATAGTCCATGAGATTTATCTATCAGCGTAAACTATATTTTATTTTTTTATCTTTATTAATTTTGTTTGTTATGGTAACGGCCGCTGCCGCCCAAACAGCCCATCTTCAAACAACAAATGCTTTCGAGCCAACTGAATGCTGGTTTGATGATCCTCTCAGCATACTGCCCGGCCGTGATTTTGAATGTGGGTATGTGACTGTTCCCGAACGCCATGCAAGCCCGGACGGCCCCACAATTCGTTTGCCCATCGCCGTCTTGCGCACCTCTTCTGAAAACCCGCAACCAGACCCGCTTTTCCTGGCCCAAGGTGGTCCTGGTGGCGATGCCTTCGAAATATTTCCCATTCTTGCACCTAGTTCATTAACGGCCGTTGACCGCGACTTGGTGATCTTCAACCAGCGCGGCACAAATTATGCAGAGCCAAATTTAGCCTGTACTGAACTAACCGAGATTGTCCCGCAAACGATGTCGATGAACTTGGAAGAGGGGGAAGCACTCCAGTTAGAAGCCTTAGAAGCGTGTTATCAGCGTCTTTTGGGCGAAGGCATCGATTTATCCGCCTATAACAGTTTGGAAAATGCAGCCGATATTGAAGCGATTCGCGCAGCGTTAGGGTATGAAAGCTTTAACTTCTATGGCGTGTCCTATGGCACCTTGCTGGGGCTGCATTTGATGAATCACCATTCTGAAAACTTACGCAGCGTGGTATTGGATGGCGTTGTGCCACCGAATTTGAATTTTATTCCTGAAGTTACAGCAAATACAGACCGGGTTTTTACAGAGATCATGCAAACCTGTAATAATGACGCAGATTGTAACACTACCTATCCAGACCTGGAGGCACGCTTTTTTGCAGTCGTCGAAAAACTCAACACAGAACCTGTTTCACTAACACTCAAAAATGGTGAAACTGGTGAACGCGTAAAGGCGATTTTGGATGGTGATACATTGGTTGATGTACTCTTCCAAGCATTCTATTTGCCGGATGCCTATGCCTTATTCCCTAAACTGGTTACAAATTTAGAAACGGGGGATTTCACATTCGTCGAAGAGATTTGGCCGTTGTTTGCATTTGATACGACTTCCAGTGATGGAATGTATTTTTCGGTGATTTGTGCCGAAGATAGCGACTTTGTGCCTGAAGAGGTTAATTTGGAGGGTATACGGCCGTATTTTGCCGAAGGTGCTCTCTCTGATCTGCAATCCTATGTAGACATCTGTAAATTTTGGCAGGTCGAACAATTACCCGCCACAGTTGATGATCCTGTCGTTAGCGATATTCCCACATTATTAATCTCTGGCCAATATGATCCGATTACCCCCCCCAGCTTTGCCGCAGTTGCGGCCAGATCACTTGCAAATGGTTATCATATTATCCAGCCAACCGGCAGCCACGGTAACGCTTTTCAGGACCCTTGTATCGATAATATTATGACCCAGTTTTTGAACGCGCCTGAGCAGGAACCCGATGCTGCCTGCTTATCCGGGATAACGCCGGCTGAATTTGTGCCTTCTAATGCACTCTCGTTTCCATTCATAGGCATAGTGAATCAATTATCGTCGACTTTATGGGTGCAGTTAGGGTTGGCGACGCTGTTTCTACTGGGTATTTTGTCTGCTTTTGTAGTGCTGCCACTGGTTTGGTTGATTGGTGTTTTACAGCGCGGCAGCAAAAAGAAGATTGATGATGAGGTTATTGCAGGTGAAACGGCCGTTGTTTCCCAGTCACAATCACGAAAGCTAAAATGGATTGGCGGCTTAACAGCTATGCTGTTTGGCTTCCTTGCCTCTATTTTTGTAGCCGGTGCTGGATTTTTCACCTTACAATCGCTGTTCAATGGCATGGCAAGCATATTTGCTATTTCGGGCGCGGCAGCGCCATTTTTCATCATTCCGTGGCTGCTGCTGTTGCTAGCAGTTACATTATTTGCCATTATCATTATTGCCTGGCGTAAAGGGAACTGGTCTATTTGGTTACGTTTATATTATGGTTTCCTGGCCATTTGTGCAATTGGTTATATTGTTGTGATTGCCTATGGCGGCATGCTGTCGGTTTTATTGTAACGTTTACGTTTTTGTCAGGTATACTTACCGTCATGGAAGTGCAATTCGCCGTAGCAAAAGTGAGTAAGTACGCGATGCGTACAAGTGGTGACACCGTTGAAATGATTGAACGTCCGCATGGCGGCATTTCGATGGTGATGGTGGATGGTCAGCGCAGTGGCAGATCTGCGAAGAATATTAGCAATGTGGTAGCACGCAAGGCAATTCAATTATTAGGCGAGGGAGTGCGCGATGGCGCTGCTGCGCGTGCTGCACATGATTATCTGTACACCTATCGCAAGGGTAAGGTTTCCGCAACCTTAAATATTCTCTCAATCGATATGGAAACCAAAACATTTGTGATTTCGCGCAATAATGAATCTCCTGTGATCGTTCATACAGCCCAAGATGGATTTTATCTGTTAGACGAGCCTTCGCGCAGTGTAGGCGTACGGCGTAACACAAAACCGGTCATCACTGAGATTCCTATCGCGCCTGAGACTTTGGTGGTTGTGTTCACCGATGGGTTACGGCATGCTGGCGATTGGAGCGGTGAGAACAGTTACGATCCTTATACGGCGACCCGGGGCATGTGGGCAGAAAATATTACAGACGCACGCATTATTGCTGATACTTTATTGGCCGAAGCATTTGAACTCGACAACGGCCGTCCACGTGA
>JAGRDI010000267.1 GCA_020432765.1 Anaerolineales bacterium
TTATTTTTAGATGATTACTAAGTTAATTACAAACGTTGCCTAAACAGGGCAGAATAACCAATCTAAACAATCACTATACATGCAATAGTGACAAACTCCACCCTTAATCCCCTTCACTCTTAGATGGGATTTCCCTATTTATATTAGGGGAAATCCCCCTATTTGTGTAAAGACCCTATAGGGCCTGTGCAGGTTATTTGCATTTTTGATCTCAATTTGAATATCCCTTTGGGTCTACAGTTTGTTGGTCAACGGCCGTTTCTAATGGCATAATAACAAGATGCAGCTGACACGTATCCTCCTGGCAGATGATCATGCCGTTGTCAGAGCCGGTATTCGCAACGCTTTGGAAGCTTTGCCCGGCATTGAAATCGTCGGCGAAGTTGGCGATGGCGATACCTTGCTGCAAGCATTAAGCGATCTGAAACCAGATTGTTTATTACTTGATCTCACAATGCCACGCTTTAACCCGTTCCAAGCGATCCATCAAATTCGCAGCACGTATCCGGATCTGTTGATTTTGGTCGTCAGCGCGTATGATGATGATGAATATGTGCAAGGGTTTTTGAGTGCGGGTGTCAATGGATATCATTTAAAAGACCAACCATTACGCGATTTGCAATTGGCGGTTGAACGCGTGTTATCAGGCGAACGTTGGATTTCAAGCTCGTTGTTAGAAAAATTGTTACGGCCGTCACAACACCTAACAACAGTTCCTCAACTCTCAACTCGTCAACGCGAAATTCTCGCTCTGCTCATCAAAGGACAAGATAATCGCGGCATTGCCAATGCTCTCCACCTCAGCGTCAAAACCATCGAAAACCATCTCACACGTCTTTACCGACAACTTAATGTCAACAGCCGCCTGGAGGCGGTGAATTTTGTACATGACCATCCACAACTATTGGCACATAAAGGAGCAACGGCCGTAGACAATAGTCCATTGGCACCCATCCCCAAAACAGAAGAAGCCAGTATCTTGCTGGTAGACGATAACCGTCGCTTCCGCACACAGTTAAGTCGCATGATTAGCAAAGAATATACACACTTGCTGCTGTATGAAGCCGCCAATATCACGGATGCCGTCCATCTCGCACAGCGCGTCACCCCACAGCTTGCCTTTGTCGATGTCGTGTTGGCCAATGAAAGTGGTATCTTATGCACACACCGCATCAAAAAACAAGCGCCCGCCACACGGGTCATCTTGATTAGTGCCTATCCTGACCGCGAATTCCACCGCTTGGGTCTGGAAGCTGGTGCGACTGCCTTTATCGATAAAAAGGATCTCGACACAGCCACGCTTCATCGGATTATTGCCGACTCAATTGACTGAGATTATGGCTCCTTTACTGAAAGCATATCAGGTTTCTAAACAATTCGGAACGCTTGCAGCGATTAGCAATGTGAGTCTAGAAATTCAGTGTGGAGAAGTTGTTGGTTTGGCCGGTCAAACCGGAGCCGGCAAATCAATTCTAATCCGCATCCTCTCTGGACTACAAACACCCGACAGTGGTAGGCTTGCATTTAATGGCCAACGCTTAAATTGGCCATTTGAAGCGCAAAAAGCCGGTATTGGCGTCGTTTACCAGGAACCGATTCTGGCGGATCAATTAGATGTTCCCAGTAATATTTTCTTAGGTCATGAAACACGCACACGTATTTTTAATCGTTGGTTTAATATCCCTAATCAGAGTCGCATGGATGAAGAAGCACGCCGTTTATTGGATTTATTAGGGGCCGATATCACAAATTTACATATTAAATCCGGCAATCTTTCCAGTGAACAACGCCAGTTAGTCGCTTTAGCCCAAGTGATGGCACGGCCGTTACGTTTGATTATCGTCGATGATCCCAGCCAATCCCTCAGTTTACCTTACCAGGAAAAACTACTCGATCTGATTCGGGAATGGCAGTTGAAGGAAACGGCCGTACTCTTCAGCAGCTATAACCTCGACCACCTCTTTGCCGTTGCCGACCGCATTATCGTCTTGCGTCAGGGCAGTCTGGTCGCCAATTGGCGTACCGATGAAACCACACGCGAAGAAGTTGTGGCTGCCCTGGTGGGCACTGCCGGCCGTCAACAGCGCACACCAGTCATTTGGGCGCTGGATAGTTATTTCCGTGCCCGCAAACAAGCTGAAACTCTGCAACACAACCAGACCTTGCTCAGAAAAGATCTCGCCGCACAAGGCACCATCAACCAACAACTGCTACAACAATTGGCCGATCAGGTCAGAGCGCTGGACAGCGCCAATCTGGCGCTGCAAGATGCACAGCGCCGCTTGCTCACCGAACGTGAACAAGAGCGCAAGCATCTCGCACGTGAGCTACATGATCAAGTCATTCAAGATTTACTCAGCCTGAATTACGAGTTGGAAGAGATAGAAAGCCGGGCTGAAGAACCCGGTTTAGCTGATGAGGTCGTCACGATTCGAGGTCATGTGCGCACACTCGTCGAGGATATACGTCGAATTTGCGGTGATCTGCGCCCACCAACCATCGACAGCCTGGGGCTAGGGTCTGCCTTACAATCTTATTTACGCCAATGGAGCCAGCGCACAGGTATAGCATTTAAATTAAGCCTCAGCAAAAACTTCGGCCGTCTGCCCGAAACCATCGAACTCTCTATTTTTCGGATTGTTCAAGAAGGACTTAGTAATGTTTGGAAACATGCGAATGCAACAGCCGTGTCTGTCTCCCTCCAACACACCTCACCGCGTATGTTACTCGTTTCCATCCTTGATGATGGCACAGGACTAGAAGAGGCTTTCGATCTTTCTGCACTTAGCAGCGCTGGTCATTATGGACTACTCGGCATTAGCGAACGTGTGGCACTTATGGGCGGCCGTTTGCGCTATCAAAACCAGCCTGAAGGCGGCCTGCTGCTGCAAGTCGAAATCCCCCATCCACGTGTTATGCAATCAGATTTGAGCAATCCGCTTTAGACAACCCGATGAAACTCACGGGCAACAAGCACAATGACCACCTGTGAGGGAGTAGAAATGGCCGTTTTGCTCTTGTAATTTTCTAGCAAGCTGCCTGTAAGTATCAAGGCAAAAAGCAAGCGTCATCTGAGCTATAAGCGCTTAAACATATAAATCTGGATCTAGAATGTCGTCATACGGCCGTATCGCCAGCGGCATTTCCATCTCTAATTCTTGGACACGCGGGTAATCTAAATAGAAACCACGATAAGCAGGCGGCAAAAGCGCAGCAATGTGACACATGATCTCATCTGTCGATTGTTGCAAGTACGCATCACGCTGCTTGCGGTCCATCGGCGGCAGATAAAATGGCTCCCCAATCCGTGCCTTTATATCAAGCTTACGCAGGCGCTTTAACCGACTTTTTACAACCCGATCTTCAGTGCCAAACACACCAATGGGAATAATCGGTGCCCCTGTTTTTGAGGCCAAATAGGCAGCGCCTGGTTTGCCTTCTTGTAATGCTTCTGTTTCACTGCGCGTCCCTTCGGGAGCCATACCCAAAATCTCGCCTGTATTGAGCCGTTTCAACACCTCACGCAAGGTATGGAAATCAGTTTCGTAGCGATTTAGCCAGAGTGCATCAACTCTTCTGCCCCACCAACGCCAAAAAACAGATTTTTGGTACTTTTCGGCAATCATCAAAATGAAATCATTGCGATCGGACAAGATGACAGCCATGATGGCATCTAGGCGTCCGAGGTGGTTGGTCACAACAATTGCCGCGCCGGTTGCAGGGATATGCTCATATCCTTGAATTTCTACTCTGGCGATAACGCGCAGCACAAAGCGCAAAACAATACGAGTTAATTTTAAAAATGTTACTTTGCTCATAGGTTCGGTAAGTATAGCTCTTTAATGCTTAGTTTAGTAGTCTAACAGCCGCTTGTTAAGTCGTTAGGCAAGCGTCGGTGGACTCAAAATCAGCCAGCCAACAGCGGCCGTTTCGATTTTTTCGCGTGAAAATAACATGGGATGGTAACGGCCGTTACGCCAATCCTCTAACCCATCCTGAAAATATGGGCTGGCAGGCTGTCCAGATTGGCCACCCGGCAGCGCAGACAAACAGTTATCCCAGGACCCAACATCGAGCAGCATGCGGCAGCTGGCAATGATATTGACGGGATCAGGCGGAAAATGAGGCGAAACATCCGCCTGATTAACTGTATACCCATCACCACCTATAGGAATTGTGCGTGGCTTCCACAATTGCCCTAATACCGGAATACGCGTCAAAGGGTGTTTTAATTCGATGCGATGTAAAACACCCCATTGCCATCCGTTTGGATCATCCCCAAATTCCGTGGCTAGTACAGCTATTGTCTTTTTTAAGGCTGGTATCAGCAAAGGTCTTACAGAACCAACCCAATGCGGCGGGCCATTGTCCAACCAATTCAACGCTAAATCAAGAACTATCCCATGAAAAGGATAATTTAACAGATCCACCTCCTCACGGTGCGGCAATAATTCCTGAGCCAGTTCCCCACCGACAGCCTGCACTAAACAAGCCTGTGAAAAATGTACCTGCCAGCCAAAATAAAGTGAAGGAGCGACCAGATCGGGGTGCATGTCACCATCCCAATCTTGCAACAACTCTAGTGCATAGCGCAGGACAGGGTCAGGGTTTTCTGCAGCTGCTGGCAAAGCTGCTTTCAAAAAACGGCGTGCTTGCAAAGAAACGGTATCAAATTGAATACGGCCGTGATCACGTAAAGTCCCAACGCTGGTTTCGCATAGTAGTGAGTCAATGCGTTGTGCACGATATCCCGCCAGCCACTCACTAGTCAACAAATAGGGATAATCTGAACCATGCACGCGATTATTAGCGGTAACAATACGCCCAGAAGGTGGATTATATAACTTTGGCATTTCATCAAAGGGAATCCAGCCCACCCAATCATACGCTTCAGCCCAACCCGGCACGGGCAACATGCCATCCCCATTTTTGCGCAACGGCACCAAGCCCGGCATTTGATAGCCGATATTGCCAGCGGCATCAGCATAAACCACATTTTGGCTCGGAAAGCCCCAGCAGCGCAATCCATTGCGAAATTCTTGCCAATTTGCGGCTTGATTTGTTTCTATAACAGCACGCAAATGATTGTTACGGCCGTATGCTGCCCAGCGCAGTGACAAATCACGACTCTCTTCGGCGAACATATCTGAAAATACGGGTCCGTTGCGCGTATAACGCACTTGCTCAACAACCGTTTTACGGCCGCGCACTTTTATCTCTTCGGTAACAACATCAGCATCAAACCAACGGCCGTCGACCTCATACCTCACGCAATTTTGCGGATCAAAGCGTTCAACAAAGATATCTTGCACATCAGGAAAGGCATTTGTCACCCCCCAGGCCACATGCTCATTATGTCCAATCACGACACCGGGTACTCCGGGCAGTGTGAAGCCGGTCACATCGTAGCCAGCACCGACCAAATGATTTTCATACCAAAATGCCGGGCAAAAGGGCGGCAAGTGTGGATCATTCGCCAGGATTGGTCTACCACTCTGGGTATGATCCCCACTAACTACCCAATTATTACTGCCGATACCATGGCCTGTAGGCACATAGGTTAGCGGCAAATCAGCAAATGCTTGCTGAAAAGCAGCCTTCATACGCACAGCCATGCGTGCGCCAACTGCTGTCGCAGGCAGGATGGTCTGATAGTTGCCTGTATAACTGGGCGTGAGATCGGCTGCTTTTTCCGGCCCCAGGGCTTCAAGCAGCATTAAACGATCCAGTTCACCTTCCCAATTGACCGACAAGCCCCATGCTAAGACAGCGCCCCAAGCTACCGTATCAAAATAGCTCCATGGCTCAGGTTTGTAAGCTAGCAACGTGAATTCAACGGGTAATTTTCCTTGGGCAATATAAGTGTTCACGCCTGCCGAAAATGCCTTGGCAATATCAGCCGTAACTGCATCCAAAGTAGCCGCATGTGCTGTGGCAACCTGCGGCCAGCCCATGAAACGGGCAAAACGATCTGACCCAAGCCCGGATGGCCCGACGAGTTCGCTAATGCGGCCTGCGCCTAAGCGCCGGTTGATATCCATTTGAAAAAGACGATCTTGGGCGTGCGTATAACCTTGAGCAAAAAAGAGATCCTGCTCAGATTGGGCGTAAATATGGGGCACACCCCATTTGTCACGGATGATTTCGACAGGATTTTGTAAACCCTCTACTTGAATACGGCCGCTGCTTGGTGGCAATGGTCGTTTCCATAAACTCTTCAAAGCCACCTTGACTCCCACAGCGCCAGCCACAGCAACTGCTGCCGTCAATATCCAATCAGTTGGTCTTGTGAATGTGGGTCGGGATATTTTCATAGTTTAAGCAAAAATGCACGCAGCCATTATGCCGAAGTGGCCGCAATCAGGTGAAAAGAGGTTCTTTGAAATCATACAAGCCATCTTCCACACGCCAACGCAAGCCACAAGTAGGGCAGGGCAAAGAATTATCTATGCGGGTCTCCAGCGGGGTTGTGCATTCGGGACAGGCAAAAAATTGACCAGGAACGGCCGTTTCACCGGGACCCAAACGACGATTGTGTATAAACACGCTTGGAGACAATTGCCACCAATTACCAGTGAGCTGCGCAAAGCTGTCAGCAGCAACCAACAATCTCAATGGCACAATCCGCTTTACAGGCTGTAAACGAAAGTGGGAAACTGTCAACATCTGGCCTGAGGTAAAGCCTGCAGAGGTAAGCTGCTCACGAATCCAGCGGGGGTGAAAATCGTAGTTCAACTCAACAAATTCTACCGGTTCAGGGGCAAAGGGAGACCAAGATTGACGCCGTGTCACATAACGCGCCATCGCGACAAGATTATGTTTGCTGGCAAATTCGAGTACATAATGTCCATGTGGCCGCGTGATGCGAAATAACTCTTGGAACAAAGCTGGCGCATCTGCCGCATGATGCAATGTGCGAATCTGCACGAGAGTATCAAACAGGCCATTGACAAATGGCATCTGATACCAATTGCCGGCAACATACACAAAACGGGAATCGTCACCCAGCCACTGCCGGGCTTCACGCAACAATGAGCGCGAATAGTCGAATAATACCACTTTATCGTAGCCACGATATTCATCAGCCAAACGCCCAAAACCAGCACCAATTTCGATTAACATCCCGCCACGTGCGGGCATCAAGCGGCGCAAAGCCACGCGCTCAACTTGATCTTCATAATCGCGCCCCTGACCTTCCCAAAAACGGGTACGGTAATCTGAGCCTTCGTAATCACATATGGGTGTTTTTTCTGTCATAAATTTCTTTTCTTCAAATGCCTCCTGATTGAGGAATGCTAACATGGTTTAAGCAAAGTGCAAACCAGATGAATCGTCTCAAAATGTTTCCCGGGAAACATTGTAATTGTTTCAAATCAATACAATTGTTTCCCGGGAAACAATCATAACGAACGCTTTACCTACCAAAGGGTTTCGAGTAGAATTGTTAATATGCTGTCCACACCTGAATATAAATTTATCAATCGCGACGAGTGACCAGATGAACAACGACGCTGCTGTTTTCCTTGACCTCGACAATCTTGCTATTGGCACGAAACAAGCCAATCTTGTTTTTGATATTAACTTAATCCTGGATCATATCAAGGAAATAACAAACGGCCGTATTGTTTATCGTTATGCCTGTGGTGGCGCACAACAAAACCAGGGTTTAATGCAAGAACTTGCCCAAACCGGTTTCCATGTACAATCTGCAACGCCTTTAAACAGTTACAACAAAAATTTGGCAGATATGCAAATTGTCGTCAATGCAATGGAAACCTTGCTGGACGGACATAATTACAATACATATGTCCTCTTGAGCGGGGATCGTGACTTTACACCATTGGTACAATCATTGCGCAAGCGCGGCAAATATGTGGTTGGTGTGGGAGTGAAACATACGACCAGTGCGAGTCTGGTCGAGCTTTGTGACCAGTATGTCTTCTACGAAGATATTATTCCGCAGAAAACCAGCGGCAATCTTGACACAGGGCAATTGTTGGAAAAGGCATTGGCAGATGTGCTGCGGCACAAAAATCGCGAACGGGCCAGTGTGCTCACACAACGCATGATGGATTTGAGTAAGGGCGCTTTCGACCGCAGCGCTTACCCGGAGAGTACATTTAGAAAATTTTTGGAACGATTTCCTCATTTGGTGCAAATTGAGCAAGATGACACCACAATTTATGTGAAACAGCCGGAGACGCTACTGGAGCGGCCGTTGCATCAACTTTACCGCAGTGGCCTGAAAAAACAACGTTTACGCATTGTGCTGCCGCCGAAATCACGCTTGCTGCTGCTGCGCAAAATCATAAACATCGTAACCCAAAATCCACAATTAAAGTGGCGCGAATTGTTAGATTCTATATCCTACGAAGTCAGCAATGAAGCCCTAAACATATCTAAAAATCTGATCAACTCAGCCTTGCTCGTTGCACGTCAATCAGGCATCATATGTACGTTAAAAGCATCATCCCTCTCTATGGCACCAGTTGTGCTTGAAATCAATGGGACGCAAATTTTCCAAGAAGCCGTATTGATGTGTGACCGAACATACCTGCAGGCAATACTCAATCTGCCAGAACCGTTTGATATTGAAGAAGCAGCTATCGCGCTCTATGAAAAAGCGGACTACGCGCCTTATCTAAAACAACAATTGAATGCGCTTGGTGCTAACAACTAGTTTTTACGACAACTGTATCAAATCTCTGTGTCCTAATCCCAACCGATTATCTATAAAATAAAGCTGAATGGGCCGTAAGCAATACCAATTCATCCGTAACAAGGCCGCTTGCATCGTCTCATCTGCATTGGCAATAAAGGGGAATCGCTGCTGATAAAAATCGATTGCGTGTTGCTGCTCATCACCCTGCAGCAAAATGGCATCACTCTCAAATTGAATCCCCTGAATAGCAGGCCAATCTTTGTAATCTTCCTGGATTGTTGCGGCCACACCTGGATTCTGGGCAATATTTTGCGCATGGCGTGTATATCCGGCAGATATAAAATAAAAAACAAACCCATCAGCTGCATAAAATACAGCCGCAGCCCAGACCCCAGTAGAACCTACTGTCGCCAAAGTCATCACTTGATGGGTTCGTATATATCCAAGTGCCAAAACACGCGGATCACGTGGCATTTTGTAGATTGCCTCCTTGCCAACGTGTAAACAAATCTTTTGGCAATTCAATATCTAATACATCCAACACGCGGTTAACTGTTTGATTGACGATATCATCAATGGTTTGCGGCCTGTGATAAAATGCTGGCATGGGTGGCACAAGGATTGCACCATATTCGGTCACTTGTGTCATCAAGCGCAAATGACCAAGGTGTAAGGGCGTTTCTCGTGGAACAAGCACAAGACGTCGTCGATCTTTGAGAACAACATCTGCAGCACGCAACAGCAAGTTGTCGCTGAATGAGTTAGCAATGCCAGCTAATGTTTTCATTGAGCAGGGCAAGACAACCATGCCATCTGTCTTAAATGAACCGGAGGCGATGCGTGCAGCAATATCCTTAAAACGATATTTAACATCTGCCAATGCTTGGACGGAATCGGGTGTATAATCTGTTTCAAGGGCTATTGTTATGCTGGCGGCATTGCTCATCACCAGGTGCGTTTCAATTTCGGGCAAATCACGCAAAACTTCTAAAAGGCGAATGCCATAGATAACACCACTAGCGCCAGATATACCGACTATAATTTTTTTCATTTTTTCTCTACCATCCTGCATTTCCTAAGGAAAGGGTATAATAGAGATTATACATGATAAAAAATATGAAGAGGATCCAATGAAGACAAATTTCATCGCTAACTTACAAGCTGGCACAACCTTAGACAATGAACCATTTTTGTTACATGATTTAGTACGTCGCAAGACAAAAGACGGCCGTCCCTATCTCTTATGCACATTGCGTGACAAAACAGGACAGTTGGGGGGCGTTTTCTGGGATGTTCCAGATTATATTGATAGTTGGACTAAAACGGGGCTGGTGATACTTGTAACAGGCCGTCTCACAAATTTCAAAGAGTCTCTGCAACTTAATCTCACGGATATAAATCCAGCAACTCAAGTTTCAATGAGTGATTTTTTGCCCTCTAGCAGACGGCCAAGCGCCGGGATGCTCGCGGAGTTAAAAATGCGGATTAAATCACTTGCGCAGCCCTGGCAAGATTTGGTCGCGGCAATCATGCTCGATGAAGCCCTTTTGCCTCTATTGGTCGAAGCGCCCGCAGCACGCGGCATGCACCACGCTTATATCGGCGGGTTGCTTGAACATACCTTAAGTATGGTCGCGATTGCAGAAATGCTGGCAAGCCATTATGATTATGTCAACAAAGACTTGTTGATCAGCGGCACGCTGCTCCACGATATCGGCAAAACCATCGAATATACAATTAGTGGTGAATTCAGTTATTCGGAAGACGGCCGTTTAGTCGGGCATATCGTGCGAGCAATTGTGATGGTAGAAACGGCCGCTGCCAAACTCGATTTTCCTGAAAACGACCTGCGCCAACTCATTCATCTGATCGCTTCACATCACGGCACACAAGAATGGGGGTCACCCGTCGTCCCCAAAACATTGGAAGCCATTTTGCTGCACCAGATCGATTTACTCGACAGCCGCGTGCAAGGATTTATGGATCACATTCACAATGACACGGCTGATGAGACCTGGACAACAAAAAGCAGCCCGATGTTCCAAACCGAACTGCGTCGTCCTGACAATATGCCCTAGTTTTGAAAATTATCACAAAGGCACAAAAGTTTAGCGAATAATAGCCCTTCCTGTCTGCTCTGCGTGCCTTTGTGGCAGAAACTTTTTCACATGTTATCTAAATCTCCCGCTTAATTTAGGGTTCCACCTGATACACAAAAAAGAGCGGCTGGTCGTTGCTAGATCGGATTTCTTGTACCGCGCCATCTGGGTAGGCGGCTTGTACATATGCCATCTCAGAGACACGCTCCGGTAGAAATACAAATATCGTTGATCCAGAAAGTGGCCAGGTCGGCGGGGCCGCCAGTGGTTCAGCAATATCTTCAGCTCGCATTTGCGGAACGAGATAGGGGATCGTCGACAAGCTAAAATAACCCATGCGTGGGAAGCCGAAAAAATAAATTTGTTGGTCTGGTGGCTTTTGTGCTTGTAAATAGGTCGCTATACCATGCGCCGTCACGGTGTTATGCCCACCCAGCACATACCCATTCGCATACACTTCCTGGAAGTAAAAATTCAAATCGGTGACGACCAACCACAATAATAACAGCGCCACAACAAGATTCGTAACTCGCCGGTAAGCTGGCCACATGGTTTGCAGCCATTGTGACAACTGCGCCAAGGGCAGGGCAACTAAAATTGCAACAATGGGCATCACTAAAATATAACGCTGTGAAGCCGGTGGCATTTGACTAAATGAACCTGTGAACACAACTCCCAATAAAGGCATAATCAAAAGCAGTGTGCGCAAATCAAATTGGAAAATAAGCCATAACAAACCAATGAGAAATAGTGCAGCGGCCAATGATAACAAGAGCGGCACACCTGGATCGTAAAGCAAGCGCAGTGGTTCACTGGTAAATCCTAAGGCGGTTTTCGCGGCTTGATCGATGAGTACACCTGTGGCCGTACGGCCGTTTACTATCATCTCTTGCTGCAACCGATCACCTAATATCGAAACCCGTTGTAAGGGTGCATTAAATTCGTTGGGATGCTGTGCAAATAATAAACCCAATGGCAGAAAAACAATCAAGGCGACAAATGCAGCTAGTATGAAGCCGGGCAAACGTACTTTAAAGCGCTCACGATCAGCAATCAGTGCCGCAAATGCCCAGATCAAAAACATCACAGGTAAGAGGCGCATACTGGCATAAAAGTATTGTCCCAAACCCAAAGCGAGACCACATAAGACAAAACTGAGGCGACGGCCGTTTTGCCAACCATCCCACAAACCCAACAAAGCGACTGTGCCAAACAAACTATCCCACACATTATTCAAGCCAATGCGGCTCATGTGGATATGATAATGGGAAACAGCCAGGTAAATAGCAGCCAAAACGCCAGTCAACCGGCCAAACAGCACACGCCCTAACCAATAAACCGCCACCACCGTCAACGCACCCGCAAGTGCTGAGGTCAAACGCAGCGCTTCAATTGATTGACCAAACAGGGCAATGCTGAGGCTTTGGATACCGAAATAAAATGCGGGAAAAGAAAACCAGCCTAATCCCAAAAGATTATTGGCCTCACCGCGCAGCATGGAGACAGCAAATAAACCGGCTGAGCCTTCATCACCTGAAAAGGTCGTGGGAATTTGGGCTGTGGCGACGCCACGTAAAAATAGGGCAATTGCGAAGAGAACGGCCGTTGCCAATAAAACTTTAATTGAAATATGCACTTTTTCTTCAGAAAATATTAGGCTGCCCACAACCACACAACCAAGCGCTAAAACCCAGGAAAAGAAAGAAACAGTCGCGTGGAAAGCCTTTAAACCATGGCCTGCCGTTAGCCAGGCGAGCAAGCTGAAACAAATTGCAAAAAAGAATAATAAAATCTGTCCTGGCATCACAGCAAAATAACCAGCCAGCCAGCTCGTAGGCCTTTGTAACCAGTCAGGAATTTGCTGTTTGACAGCGATACGGCCGCCTAACAAAAAGGCAACCACACCTATTAATGCAAGCGAGGTAACCATGTAACTCAGCGGTTTAGGAACGGCGGTATAAGCAGACTGACCTAAAATAACCAGCAGCAAACCACCGATCAACAGAATAGTAGCCAAACCTCGCCAGGCGAATTGTGGTGCTTGTAGGGGACTTATACTCGCTAACTCTGATTTCATCTGTAACAATTTCCTGGTAAAAAAGAGACTCTACCACACAAATTGTACCTGATCAGAAGCATTATTGGAAAAGATAAGCATCATACCAACGAGCGTTGTAATACGAAAGTCCTTCACCACCCGGTAAACCTGCCTCATGATATTGGCCTGTAAAACGCCTGGTTGTCAGTTCAGAAAATGCACTCCCTCGGTTACCACCAAATGGATAATAGTATTCTTGCTTTACCACAGTCATATTCTGTTGAATAATCGTACTTGTACTGCCCAAATGGTCGCCGAGGATGTAAAAAATGCCATTATCAGAGGCGTAATTCTCACGTCTTATGGCAGAAGAACCGCCAGCACCAGGATAATATTTTGTAATAGCCCCATTTTGGCATTCAAAAATACCGGCGATGTAGATGGTTATCACGCCATTTACATCGCCTTTTATTAGGTTGCTATCGGTATTTAAATCTCGACCCCTCTCTTTTCCGGGCGAATTTCCTCTTGTCAATCGCCGATTACATATGGTGGCCAAATTGGTCCAGATGCAGAATAAGCTTCGGAAACTCGCACTTCGGATCCATCCATTCTGATCAATGCACCAAAACCGCCAGCTATATCTTTGCTTTCCAGGAGTAGGCCAATCCACTTACCGGATGGTGATATACTTGGATAGGTTCCCCCACGTGTATCCAGTTCATCAATGACAGCGTTGACTTCTTCGGGACATATTTCTTGTCGTTCCTCAATTGAGAAAAGGCAAATGTCACCACCGACTGAATAGATAATGTTTTTACCGTCTGGGGACCACGGGGCAATGCTAATATAATACCCTTCCTTTAGTGCGTTACTGTTTTCCTCAGTAGAAGATGTGTAACGTGGGAGTTCTCGCAACTTTTCATTGATACCCGAAACTGGATCAACAAGATTTAGTAATTCATACAACCCAATAGGCCATCCTGGTTCGGGAAGGCCAAATGACCGATCACTTCCATAAAGTAATAGTCGATTTTCGGTAGGTGACCAACTGGCACTAAGCCAATAATGATTCTCAGGGCTTTGAAACTGCTTTGTTTGCCCTTGCGAAAGATTGAAGATTTCAAGAGCTGAGGAGCCTTCACCGCTTTCAACAGTACCATTGACCCGCCTGATATAAGCGATATTGTCTGAATCAGGAGACCAACCTGGAAAACTAATCAGCGTTACTGGATCTGATTCATACAAAGTTTGCCGAGATAGGATATCTACTACAATGATTTTGTTAAGGTATTGATTTTCTGTTGGAACGATGTAAGTTAAGAATTGTCCATTAGGAGACCATAGTGGTGGGCTACCTTCGTTACCCAAATCAAGGTGAATAATATCATCGGTTTCAGGTGTAAATATAGCTAATTGACCATCTTCTGTTTGTCGATATGCGATTTGCCGACCGTCTGGTGACCAGGGTCTACTACTTAATGACGCACCTAAAGAATAACCATCGATTACTTCGTCAGTTATAACATCCCAAAGAAGCATGTTACTAGGAAATAGCACAGCCTTTGTAATATTTGGAGGAATATCGCTCTCACTAGTTGGAGCAAGTTCAGGAGTAGGTGTGTTCACTATAATTGATATTGGTTCTGGTGTAGGCGTATAAGTCGGTGGTTGAATGGTCTCTGTGGCTATTACGGTTACATCTGGCGTAACTGAGGGAATTTCAGGTTCCGTAGAAAATGGGGCAGCTTCATTAGTTACTATTAGTTCGTCGACATTGCTTGTGCAAGCGATGTTAACAGTCACTAAAGTGGCAATTATCATTAGCCCAAGTAAAGTGAATCTTATTTTATGCATATCAACTAGTTTCTCTTTCATCATTATTAATCACCCCAAACATCTAAAGGATTTACTGCGGTTAGATCATCGCGCCAAATTGGATAAACCCTTTCATCAGCACCCGGACGACACGCTGCTGTGCATAATGAAGGACTCCATAATTGTCCAGATGTTCCTGTGCGGATTTCAAGATGTAGATGAGGATTACTACTATTTCCGGTGTTACCAGATTCTCCAATTTGGATACCTGCTTCTACAGCATCTCCCCAACCCACATCAATAGATGACAAATGTGCGTAAATTACATAGAGTGAATCCTCTTCAGTTAAATCGTAGGCATCCCTTACCTCATCAGATAGAGCAGTGTAACCATACTCAATAATTATCAAGGTTCCATAACCGCCATTAGCCTCTGCACCAGTATTTTTGTATTGTCCCTCACAAGAGGGATCCACCGCGCAATCAACAACAACAACAACTAGCCCGGCAGTCGAAGCAAACAAACTTGTGCCTTCTGCAATTGCCCAATCATTACCTATATGTGAAGTTAGATCATGCCAGGATGTAATTGCTCCCTCATCAAGGTTAAACGGTGGGTCAAATGTACGTGTTGATCCGGGTTTGTTTTTTGGCAAACCAGGGTAAGGTGATAGATATCGATTGGGTCTATAAGCACCTCTCGGGATATTATTGCGTGGTTGTGATGGGGAGGGGGTGTTTTGGCCGGATGGTGGTCTTGGCGGTCGTGGTGCAGGTGCACAATTGCCAGTTCCTTCGCATTCACGATGTCCAGTTGGGTCGATGAATCGAAGCGGATTGTTTG
>JAGRDI010000268.1 GCA_020432765.1 Anaerolineales bacterium
TGGGATCACCACACAGCTAATGGCAAGTGGCAAGGTTGGTGGCAGATTGGTGTCTAAAAGCAGGGGGACTCTTTGTTTTTGAACACTCATTTTGCGGCCATTATCTATTGGCATCGTTAACGTCATCCACTATTTGGATTTTAGTTTGTTCGCAGCCTACCTAATAGCGATACCTAATCAAACGGCCAGACAGTGAGGATTAAAATTGCGGCAGCGGTGATCGTGAGATTATCCAAACCCCATATGGAGAAGGCTTCTATCAATGTGGTCACAAGCATGATCACAAGCGCAGGGGCGAATGCTTGTAAAGGAGTAACAATGGGGAATCCCGGCATTACCCACAACGCCAGCCAGGTAAAGAAAAAGCCCGCGATAAAAAAGCCAATGGAGCCTTCGATAGTGCGTATGCTGTTATGGACACGGTATTGGCGACGGCCGTATAACTTACCAACTACCGGAGCTAACCCATCCCCCCAAGTTAAGGGCATAAGCGCGGCCACCATCAAGGGGGGCGTATCCCAGAAAATATAAACAACGACAGCCGCAGCAAGTGGAAAATAGACTGTGCCAAGGTTAGCGCGATTGCTGCTGGCCATCGACTTGATTAAACCATAACGCCAGTCGAGTAAGTTTATGACCATAAAACCTAGACAAGCGACAATAAAGAGGGTTGGTTCTGTAAACAGGAAAGGCAGCGCCCAACTCAGCATACCTACGCCGATGTGGATAACTTTACGCGTGAAGCCGCTGCCATAACCACGCCAACGACGTAAACCTTCGGCTGCGCCGATGATGCCAAAAATATAGACAATACAAATTAAGAAGCCGATCCAATTGTTCATAAATAGTGTAGTAGTTGTGCAAGGCACAGGGTTTAAGGTCTTTAATGACCAGCCGTTTTACCCTATGCCACACATTGCACAAAGTTTTATACAATTAAATGATCATACAGCATATCGAGACTTAAGTCAGGTACGACGGTGTCGGTGGTTTGTAAAGTGAGGCTGGCGGCGGCGGCTCCCAAACGCATACATTCGAGGGTGGGCAGGTTGTTGAGTATGCCAAAAATAATTGCGGCTGTGACGGCATCACCGGTGCCGGTGCTGTCAACCATTTCGGTGAAATTGGGCGCGATGTAGCCGGTTTCATCGCTAGTGGCATAATCGAGACCAAAGTCAGAGAGGGTAATAGCGACATTTTTAACACCTAAGCTGACGAGACGACGTGCTTGCGCCAGGCTGAGGTTGGGATCAAAACCGGCATAATCGACTTCGAGCAGTTCGGCTTCTTCGATAGCATTGGGAACAAGCAAATGCAGTGCGGAGAGATACGGCCGTATCTTGTGAGCCAAACGTGCCGAAGAAGGGTCTGCACATAGTGCCACCTTATATTTTGTGGCCAGGTTCACGACTGTTTTGATGGCAGCCGGTGTGAGGCTGCCATCTATCATAATCATATGGGCGTTACGAAAAAGGCGGCGATATTGGTACAGATAGGCGGGTGTGATGTGTTGCATGATCGATACATCGTCCATTGCAACCGACATTTTCCCGACGGTATCAAGTACAACCATGTAGGCACCTGTATTGGCATCTGGAATGGTGCAGGCATATTCGAGAGCGACCCCAGCAACGGCCGTTTGTTCAAGCAGCAATGCACCGGTTGGATCATCGCCCACCGCTGTGATCAACTGCACATTGGCGCCCAGCCTTGCCAGGTTCTCGGCAACATTACGCGCTGTGCCGCCGCGTACAGAACTGATTGTTGCTGGGTTTGATGTGCCAGGTTCTAAGCCGGCATGCGGCTTGCCTTTGATGTCGAGCAGTGTGGCCCCAATGATGAGAACATTTTCTTCCATTTTGTGTCCCTTTTCCTTACTTCGTGCTGTGCTGGATTATGACTTTACGTTTGATGTCCAGAAACCAAGTACAACCCCAACAATTTTCTCAAAATCAACCGTCGCACGTTGTTCTTCTGAAATTTGGACATGGGTAAATTCAATTTTTCCGCTTGCATCTCTTGTAAATGATTTTGGCGTTTCGATCATGCGTCCTAAAAAAATTCTGAATTTTGCATTTGGTTCACGGGCTTGGGTATTGGTTAGCCAGATGCTGCTATTCATTGTTTTATCATCGACGACCACTAAATCATTCGGAGTAATATGGTCGTTTGTGGCCGATTTTCGGACCAACACCCAATCATCAGGTTCAATTTCGGGTAGAAAGTCGTCTGCATGACTGCGGTGAATCTGATACCAGATCAATTGCTCATCCATGATAAGATGGCCTGGTATAGGACCGTCTACCCGACCAATAATGGTAGGTTGTTGGGGGGGCTGAACTGAGGGCGTAAAAAGTTCTTCGCTACTGCTGGGCCGAATGTGGCTGATTTGAGAGGATAATCTGCGTAAATCAGTTATGGCTTGGACAACGGCCGTATTCATCTCTGTGATGAACGCTTTGTTGACTGTACTGTAGATGGGACGCTGAAGCCGATCTAAATTGTGTTGGGTGCGTAGAAAGCTGGCCATTGCTGCTGCATACAAACGGTTAAATCGCTGTATATATCCCTGCGCAAATAGTGCCAGATAAGCAGCGGCCGTATTGTTGGCAAGGGTCCAATAACGTTGTGCCGTAGCGAAGTAAGCAAGCGCTTGTTGTGGCTTACCCCAATGTAAAAAAATCAAACCGATATGGAATTCCCATAATCCAATTTGTGCATACTGGCGCGAAGCATGGACAACCTGCTTCTGTTGTTCAATATGGCTCAAAGCCAGTTCACCCAGACCACTGTGCTGATAGCGTTCATTAATTGTTTGCCACGTGAGTAAATTGAAATCAGCAGCTTCAATAGAAAGCAGTGTCAACAGTTTTTCCAATGTATGAGCTGCTGCACGCATTTCTGCTAAATTTGGATTATCGGCAGAATCTGGATAAGGAACAAGCATGAAATTATCTGCGCCTCGAACCAGTTTGATTCTCGGCGATAGGACCTTCTAACATCAATTGTTTTTGCAGATTATGAATTTGTGGTATTAGATTGTTAGGCAGCGAGGTGACATCTTGTGATTGAACGGCCAGTTTCTCCATGGCTTCAATAAGGCGTAAGGCCGCGATTTGGTTGATGGCATTGGGATAACCGGCAAGGTCGGCATTATTAATACCTTCGATGATCACTTGAATTGTGGCGAATTCAGCTTCGGCACGCGCAATTTCTAATTCTTCAATGGCCGCAGCTTCACCGTCAGCTAGAATGATTTTGGTTTGGGTTTCTTCGTCCACACGCCAAGTTTCCAAGTATTGCTCTGTGGCTCCGGCGGGAAGTTTGACACTATTTACCCAGGCAAGCATCAAATCAATATTTTTTTCTGCTAATTTTTTACGAGCCTGATGTTCCAGACGTACAGTCAAGTAAGGGTCAAGTTCATTGTCTGCGGGTAGATTGACTAAATCGGTGAGCGTTAATTTTGAGATGATGCCTACAACTGTGCTCTGGATTTCACGCAGTGGCATGGCGACCCAATCATTTACTTTATTGGTTCCCATGGTGGTTTCATCATAAGCGAGATTGCGTACTTTGTCATTGTCATATGGAAACGGCCATTCTGGGCTTGGAGGAACACCACCATGTACACGGTAAGTGGCACCGATATCGGCCGTGACAAAAAAGCCATCTTTTGTTTTGAACTTGACATCTTTGGCCGTGCGTTCTTGTGGGCGTAAGTCGATAATTTTATGAATGAATTCAAAACGTTGTAGGGTATGGGAACCAGAATTCAAGACTCGATAGAAACGGCCGTTGATTTCTGTGATAGCGACCATGCCAATCGGAATGTTAATCCGCCCTGGCCCGCCAACACCCACCCGCACGGATTGCTTGCGATCTTCCTCTAAACTTTGTGATGAGACCGTTTTGGGTGTGTCTTTTAAATCATCTGGCGTGCGTAGACGGTGCAAAAAATCAATTGCCCCCTGCCGGTCTGCCAAATCATACAAGCGCCAAAGTAAATTGACTGTGGCTTGATAAGCCAAGAATAGCCCCAATATCCATGGAATAAGATGTCGCAGCACCTTTGGGTGGAAAAACGCCAGAATCTCACGAATCACTTCCGGGGTTGCAATAGGAAATGTATCCACTGCCAACTCAACACGCTCAAGCATATAGACCCCAATCCAATAAACCAGAAACACGAAAATAATCAGGAGTGGATAAAGTCGGTGCCGATCACGTATATAGGCGAAGCGGGTCGTGCGGGGCTGCGCGGCTTGGGATTGCTGAGTGGTCATACTTCGTCTCCCAGCTCACGTGCGGGTGGGAGCAGTTCGCGCATTTGCCCCTGAGTCTCCATCACCAGACGCGCTAACATTTGTTCAGGAATCATCCTTTGCAGCGTGTTATTACCCATTGCTTTTTCTAATTCCTCGATCATCCGTAAAGTTACAACCTCATTCAAGTTAACTTGTTCCATTCTGCGCATCTCTTCAATATTTTGGATGATGGCTTGGATGATCTCGATTTGTGCGCGTGCACGCGCATGTTTTTTGCGTCGTATCGCTTCTGCATCCCCCTCAGCGCGTCGGATTGTGACATCCCGCTGCATAGGTGCGCGCCAGTTTAGTAAACGCTGTTCAGTTACTTCCTCAGGGACAGAGATGATGCGGCTGCCGACAAACATGATTTCGATCCCCGATCCATCAAAATGCTGTGACAGAATATCCTTCGTACGGGCATTGGCTTTCTCGATTACCTTGGGATCCGCTAGTAGTGCGTTTAAATCATGGAGTGAAACCGCATTACTTAGATAGGATGCTGCGCGTGGAGCTATTTGTTCAGACCACGGAGTCACTTTGTTGTTGTCATCAACGCTTGTAATTTGGCAAACATTTAAAACAGCGTTTTGATCATATTTATAAGGCACATGGGCTAAATTGGGGTTTTCTTGTTGTGCGCGGTGAATTTGTGATTTTACAAAAACATTCAATTTAATGGGAATGCCATCCCGTGTCATCGCATCGATTTCTTGTATACCTAGGTGTGGGCGCAGATCGATTAATTGGGCGATGCGTTCGCCGCGCCGCAAACGCACAAAACCTGGCCCCGCAGCGCGTACATATTGGCTGCCTTGGGCAATGGCAAGGACTTGATGGCTGCGTAAAATACCAGCTTTTAGCAGTTTGAAGCTGACCGGAATCGCAGCTTCTTCGGTACTTAGTGGAGTATATGATTTAGTGCGACTGTTGGTTAAACCGCCTGGTATGGTGATTTGATTGGTGATGCCGCGCCAGATCATGATGACGCCTTCCCACCAACTTTCATTTTTATGTGGTGGTAAGACATACAAGGCAAAATATAACAATAGCAAGATGAAAGAGGTGATAAACCCAACATACCAGACGATGGTGATGATCCCGCCGAAATTGACACCTCTGTAATCAGTAAAAAAGAAACCGGCATAGATAGGCATTAATAGTGCCAGCAGGATGGCGATAATGATGACGGGTCTGCGCCGCCTACTTTTTTTTGTCTTTGATTTTGCCACGTTTTAACCTGAATGAACCCCCAAATGCCCACTAGGAACCTGGGGAATCGACAATGGTATTTCAAAAATACAGTTGCCGATTCCTTGACATGCAATGGGGTTCTGTTTTGCCTGACTATCATCCCTCTTGTGACCAAGAATTACATCGAATAAACCCGGATAGTCTGCTAAAAACATGCCCGTGAACGGCGTTTAACCACTGATACTATACCATATTTTGAGATGAGGTGGGTAATTATGGAATGACACCGGCAAAGCCATTATGATCTTCAAAACTGACCAACAGTTTGAAACCAAGTCCATCCATATTCATTTTGCTGATACCAGCAAGATAATCCGTCGGCCTTGTTATCCTGATTTATGTGTTTTTGA
>JAGRDI010000269.1 GCA_020432765.1 Anaerolineales bacterium
AGTAACTATCCATAAATAAGTTCGTAGTGGCGGCTTTAGCCGTCCAGACCGCTAAAGCGGTTACTACAAGCCAAAACGGGAAGTTATTTTTAGATGATTACTAAGGGTCTTTTGAAATCTATATGACAGAAATAAACGAACCAACCTATGCTGCCCTAATCACCATAACCTTGCCTGGGCAAGGCCAATCAGCCACAATCACGGTGACGATTGCACCGAATGATACTGTGCCGGTAGACGGCCGTTTTGTACCTCTGCGTGATTGTACTTTGGCTGATTTAGAAGCGTATGCCGCCGCATTAGAGGCTGATGTTTGGGATACCTATGACGAAATCACTTTGCTCGATCTCAATGCGAGCGGGCAAGCAGAAGTTCGTGTCTCAATGGCTGAAGAACCGCAAGCATCCGTTGCAGATTGGTCCAACCATCTGCTCGTCTTACCGCCAATTGTCCAATCGACCCCTAAAACCGATGATGAACCAACATTCATCGCCGATGAAAGTGTGCTGGCAGATGAAGCAAACGCGGTTGTAGAAGAGCCGGAAGCGGTTGAACCGCAACCTGAAGGGCACCAAACCCCGGCAGTAAATGTAGCCGCAGCGGAATTAGTATTCCCAGAAATTGAGGAAGAAATTCCGCAAAAAGAAGAACCTGCGATAACATCTGAAGATGCCCAAGATTCGCCCATTCAGCGCAGTAAGGCACGTGTGCGCGTAGCTGGTGAGATGCTGCCGAGTGGGCATCTAACTTGGGCGGCAGCGGATGTGTTGATAGACGAGCCCGCTTTGCGTGCATCACAAGCCCATGCGCTGAGCAGCCTTAATCGTGAAGTAGCTGGATTTTTAATTGGACCACGTCCTGAAAAACAGCCCGACGGCCGTTACGTGGTACACGTCATTGACACAATTGTGGCCAAACATACCGTGATGCAAGGAGCCAGCGTAACCTACACGCCAGAAAGTTGGCGCAACGCACATGACACCTTAGCCGAACGCTATCCAGATGAAACGGCCGTTATGGTCGGTTGGTATCATACGCATCCTGGCTTCGGCATCTTTTTGTCTGGCATGGATCTGTTTATTCACCAAACTTTCTATACACAAATCTGGCATGTTGCCTTTGTGCTTGATCCACGCGCACGCACCAGTGGCTTTTTTGGTTGGGATCGTTACAAATCACGCGTAAGCCGTCTGGATTTCCCTTGGCCCAAATGGGCAGCAGGTTCCTGGTGATAGAAGCTGGTCAGCACTTCAAAAAAGCTGATTAGCCGACCTGCTGACAGGCTGAAATGCTGAATAACACCTAAATTGTAATCCAGTTACTTGACCTTTTAAGCATTACGGATTACGCTGTACAAATCATGAGCGAGCAAGAATTACCGTTTATTCAAATAACGGAAAACGACATTACAGAAGCCAATCAATTGAGTCTGCATTGCCCCTTTTGCAGCAATCCTGTGGAAGATAACACGTCTGGTGAAGCACTCATCCCTGTGATTTGTACGCAATGCGGCACGTTGTACCATAAGGCTTGTTGGCAGCAGAGCGGCAGCAAGTGTGTGGTTTTGGGTTGTGGCCATGATACCTACCGCGTTTATGGTCAGCAAATAGGCCCTGTGTTAGAAATTAACCAATCTGACATCGCTGCCCAATCCCCTTCGTCAAATGGCCGTGGCCCCAGCCAGCAAACACGTCGTTTGAAACACGAGCAAAGACGCCAAGTTGAGCAAATGCAACGCCCAGGTTTTTGGCAGCGTTTTTGGCAGTGGCTCCTCGATCAGATTAGAATTGAAAGCTAATTACCCTCATGGTCATATCCGCGCAGGCGGGTATCCAGATGTTTGGATTCCTGCCTACGCAGAATTGATTTGTAGCGTAAACCCCTGATGGTTAGACCAGTTCGCGTAGACGGCCGTTCCCCCTTTTTTGAATCAACATGTGCTTTGTGTAAAGCTCCGTTTGATGCCGGTTCTGAACTGGTTGTATGTCCACAGGATGGGGCTTTGCATCATGTGCACTGCTGGCAGGCTAACGCCAATTCCTGTTCGGCCTATGGTTGTAAAGGGGCCGGGGAGATTACTCGGGGGCGCGTGCGCCGCCGTCCCCAATCCCGTGCCACAGACCCCACAGTACCTACTTTGATCGATGCAGATATGCGCAGACGGCCGTATCGTTCAAAAGTCCGCACGATGCCGAGCCGCAACTTTGGCTGTAGACGTGGTTGTTTTTCGATCGGCATTTTGATGGCATTGGCTTTTTTCATGTTGGCTTGCTTTGGCTTGTGGGCGGTTGTTGATTATGTTGTTAATCAGATGCCTGATATCGAACCAAACATCCCGTTTACAGGTATGATTTGGTTGATGGACTTACAGAACTTACGTTTTTTGTTACCCTTATTGGTGGCTCCTCTGTAAATAATTGGACACTGGCGTTTTTTTATTTTACCAGAGGAGACTTGTCAGGTTTTATGATCAATTCGCTCACATGCGACTCGTGGTAGAAGCCTGACAAGTCTAGAATTCGCCAGACTCCGGTAAATAGAATAGGACACTGTTTAACACAACGAAAATATGGGATATCTATTTGCTAGAATTAAACCCGGTAAATGCGGAATCACATGCTGCGTCTGAAAGAAAATATTTGTATGATGCTGTAGCCTTGAGCTTGCTCGCATTAGCGGCACTTATTTTCTTTTGGCCGGTGACGACTAATATGGGTTGGATACCTAAGGGCGGCGGTGACTCGGTTTCGTTTATCTATCCCATGTATCGTTTTGCCGCCCAAACCTTTTGGGAAGGCTCTATCCCTCTCTGGAATCCATACCAATACGCCGGACAAGCTTTCATAACCGACAATCAAAGCGGCGTTTTTTATTTGCCCAATTTGCTGCTTTTTTTAGTTAACCCGAATTTTTCCTACCGCGCCATTGAATGGCTGGTCATTTTGCATATCTTTTTCGCAGGAGCGACGACGTATATTTGTTTACGCAGTCTGCATCTTCAACATCGTTTGACACGGCCTTCAGCGCTAATTGGCGCGCTGGCTTTCATGTTTTCGGGTGTTTTCATCGCCCACATCGGCAATTTGAATTTGATCGCTGTCGCAGCCTGGCTGCCACTGATTTTTCTATGTTTGCAGTGTGCCATCGAAGCAGAAACACGCTCCAACAAAATTGCCTGGGCGCTAGCTGGGGGTATCGCTTTGGGCGTCAGTACCTTGGCTGGCCATGGACAGATGACCTTTTTGCTGGCAGTATTTTTAGGCGCATACGCACTTTACCGAACGGTGTTAGACAGAAACGGCCGTCCACTGCTCTTACTCTTACTCCTGGCTCTCACCGGTATTAGCATTGCTGCAATCAGCCTTTTCCCCGCCTTAGAAGCCGTCCAACACACAGTGCGTGGCGATTTTGACAGCGCCAATGCGCTTAAGTATGCGCTGCCATGGCAGGGATTGACGGGTTTGGCTGCCCCTGACTTTTTCGGGCGCGGCAAAGTTGATTTTTGGGGCGATTGGTCACGGGTTGAATATGGATATGTGGGGGTGTTGACTTTGTTTTTGGCGGGAACGGCCGTTGTCACGCGACGCAATCGTTTTACCTGGTTTTTCATTATTGCTGGGCCGCTTTTCCTTTTGTTAGCCTTAGGGCCAAACACACCACTTTACCCATTCTTATTAAACGTACTGCCTGTTTTTCCATTCCAAGTGCCAGCTCGTTTTGTTTTACTGTTTGATTTTTGTTTGGCAGTCTTGGCGGCTGTGGGCATGGATGAATTGATACGCAAGCCATCTCCCATGCGTGGATTTATTATCGGCAGTGGCGTGGTACTGTTGGTTTTACTCGCTGGTTTAGTTGGCGGATATGTGCAGTTGGGTACGGCCGTGCCTCACCACCAACAACAAATGCTGCGTGCCATCTTCGTTTTCGCCAGCTTGGCCGCAGGCAGTTGGCTGCTCATATTTTTGCGGGCACAAAAACGCATTTCTAGCGTGATATTTTCGGTTGTGGCTGTCATCTGGTTGGCCGTTGACTTGATTGGTTTAGGCTGGCATATTGAGGTTGATTGGAACGATCCCGCGCTCGGTTTTGCCGGCGACAGCCCGGCGCTTGAATTCATCCAATCCGATCCTGGCTTGCATCGCATCGACATTACAACTGGGGCATGGCAGCCAAATCTGGCGCAGTTAGAAAAACTATATGCGCTGCGCGGCGTTTATAATCCGCTCGAATTAGCCAATTATGCCGCGTACATCGGCTCGGTCGGCTATCGTGGTTCACCCCTTTACAATTTAACTGGTACCAAATATTTAATTGGGGGCAAGAAAAACCCGCCAGCCGATACCAACATTATCGTGCCTGTTTTTGAAGATGAGAATGTGATCGTTTATCTCAACACGTTGGCCTTACCGCGTGTAGCCGTTCTCTACAATACAATTATTGCCCCTAATCATGATGCTGCCTTTGACCTTATCCATGCAGACGATTTCGATCCGCAGCAGACCCTGATTTTGGAGGCAGGCCAGCCGCTTACACAACAGCCTGGGCAAGCGACCCTCACCATCATCAAATATGATCCCAACGAAATTGCTTTTGAAGTCACTCTGGACAAACCGGGTTATTTTTTGTTAACCGATATTTTTCATCCCGATTGGCAAACCACAATAAACGGCGAACCGGCTGATATCTTAGTGGCTGATTATGCTTTTCGTGCGGTGGCACTTGGGCCGGGTACACATGCGATTGAAATGTGGTATGAACCGGCTGGATGGACTATAGGTTTATTGGTTTCAGGCTTAACCTGGTTGCTAATCATCATTTTTTTCCTCTGGCATTGGCGGCAGCAATGATAAAAATGTGACAGGTAGAAAACCTTGCGCGTTTCCTTTGCCAACGGCCGTCCATACCTGAGCTGAGGCTAGATAGTGAGGTTCTCGTTTTTCAAGGACATCTAATCTGACTTCTGGCCTTCCTTCTTGCCATTGGTTACAATTTTGTTATGAAAATATTAGTTACTGGAGCCGCTGGATTTATTGGCTCACACCTCTGCGAACGTTTGTTAGATATGGGTCATAATGTTGTTGGCCTCGATTGTTTTACGGATTATTATGCACTGGCGCTCAAGCAGTTAAACGCAACGGCCGTGCACAGGAAAGGCGGAAGCATCGTCAACCTGGATTTGGCGGAAGATGAGTTAACGGCCGTTTTCAGTGACGCCGAATTTATCTACCATTTTGCCGCGCAGCCGGGCATCTCTGCGACAACACCTTATGCAGATTATCTGCACAATAATATTATCGCTACTCACCGCCTTCTTGAGAGCGCTAAAAATGTGCCTACGCTCAAATGTTTTGTCAACATTGCCACATCATCTATCTATGGCAAACATGCGACGGAGTCAGAGGAGGCGCCGCCCCAACCAACTTCCTACTATGGCGTCACCAAACTTGCCGCCGAACAAGCTGTTCTGGCATTGCAACGTGAGGTGGGCTTTCCAGCTTGTTCTTTGCGGCTGTTTTCGGTTTGTGGTCCGCGTGAAAGACCAGAAAAGTTATATCCACGTCTGATTGGCAGCATTCTGGAAAACAAACCCTTCCCGCTTTTTGAAGGCAGCGAAAATCATTCGCGCAGCTATACCTATGTGGGCGATATCGTCGATGGCTTGATTGCTGTGTTCAATCAACCGGAAAAAACTATTGGTGAAATCTTCAATATTGGGACAGAGGTAGAGCTTACCACTGGCGAAGGCATTCGTATCATCGAGGAAATCCTGGGCAAAAAAGCAATTATAGACATCAAACCCAAACGTCCCGGCGATCAATTACGCACCTGTGCCAATATTACAAAAGCCCGCAAAATCTTAAACTACAACCCGCAAACCCCGCTTGAAAAAGCCTTAGAAGCAGAAGTTGGGTGGTATTTAGACAGCATTTATGAAAATCGTGACCTATAAGGTTGTCGCCTATATCACCCACAACAACCAACTACTTGTTTTCCGGCATACGGCGTTTCCAGAGGCGGGTATTCAGGTTCCGGCAGGAACGATTAAAACCAATGAGACAGCAGAAACGGCCGTTTTGCGCGAAGCTTACGAAGAAACCGGATTAACAAACCTGAAGATCAAGCGTAAATTAGGCGTTGGTAAACATGATATGCATGAATACGGCCGTAACGAAATCCAACACCGTACTTACTTTCATCTGGTCTGCACCTCACCTCCACCACAAGCCTGGCATCATTGGGAGGAACATACTGAATCTGGTGAATCCTATGAGTTTGCCTTCTTTTGGGCTGACCTGCCCGCCGGCATTCCCCCTTTAGCTGGTTTTCAAGACGCATTCTTGCCCCAATTAGCCATGCGTGAATGAGCGTGCATATCTTATCTGCCCTGGTTACAATTCATTAACTTCTGGATTTTAATCATTTTGTTAGGAGCTTTGCTGCTATGCGTCGATTTGCACGTTTTTTGTTTGTGCTAACTCTTTTTTTGCTTATTCTATTAACTGCTTGTGGTTCCGATTCTACTGATCCCTACATTGAAACTTTTGACGCAGATGGAACATGGAGCAGCGGTGACGACACCTACACATCAGGTGAAATCGTTGATGGTGTTTATAACTTGCTTATCAAAGGGGATGATGTCAGCCGTTGGGCGGCTGCTGGTGAAGATTTCAGCGATGGCTTCTATGAAGTTGAAGCCACACAAATCGAAGGACCTATCGATAATGGGTATGGGATGTTATTGCGTGCCGATGCGGACAAGGGTGATTTTTACTTGTTTAAGATTAGCAGCGATGGTTATGTCTGGATTGGCACATATCAAGATGGAGCCGAAGTGGCTCCAATAATTCGCGACCATTGGTTTCAGTCAACGGCCGTTAACACCGGCCTCAACACAACCAACAAACTCAGCGTGCGTGCCGAAAGCGGTAACCTGATTTTCTATGTTAATGATCAAGAAGTCGGCCGTGTCACCGACAAAACTTATAACAACGGCGACATCGGATTATTTGGCCAAACTTTAGGATCCGGTGGTGTCAATATCAACTTTGACAACTTTACAGTGACTCCGCTCGAAAGCTGAACAAACTTGCTGCCCGTTGCACAAACGGTGAGTTTAATGCTATCATACAAACCAACCACTGATCCCATTAATTTTGGAGGTACCCAAACTGAACTATTTTATCGTTTCCCATAAGAAAAACATTGTAAAAGGAGATTTTTACCCGTTTCCATACCTTAATCCATGGTAAATACCGCCAGGTAATTCAGTTTTTAAATGCAAGTTTGCTCTTCTCAGCAAACGATACTGAACTCGAACAATTTACTGAAAAGTAATTTATTCAGGTATCTGGCCGCTATTTAGCGTAACATTGTTGCAAGCCAACTCCTCACGATTTCTGTGTCAGGTACCACAAACAAAGGTGGATTAATGCTTGATACAAGCGAAAAACAGCACAAGTCCCAAAACCAGTTATTTCAATCACAACATGTTATTTTAGATGCCGCTGAAATCCTGCACGATTACAGCCTGGCAGTGCAAAGCCGTGAAGCCAGTCTTGTTGGCCGCCGCGAAGTACTGAGTGGTAAAGCCAAATTTGGTATCTTTGGCGGCGGGAAAGAACTCGCCCAAATTGCTCTGGCCAAAGCGATGCGCAAAGGCGATTGGCGGGCGGGTTATTATCGCGATCAGACCCTCATGTTTGCGCTTGGTATTTCCAACATCCAACAATTCTTTGCGCAATTATACGCCCACGCCAGTTTAGCCGCCGATCCCCACAATGGGGGTCGCCAGATGAACGCCCATTATGCCACGCGCAGCATCAACGACGACGGTTCCTGGAATGACCTCACTGCGCGTATCAACACATCCTCTGACATGGCACCCACAGCCTCGCAAATGCCGCGTTTGGTCGGATTAGGACATGCGTCTTGTCTCTATCGTGATTCAGACGTCTTGCAGGAGTTAACCCAATTTTCAAACAAGGGCAACGAAGTTGTATTTGGCACTATCGGTAATGCATCATGTGCAGAAGGTTTGTTTTGGGAAGCGATTAACGCGATTGGTGTCCTCAAAGCGCCGGTTGTGATGTCGATTTGGGATGATGAATATGGTATTTCAGTACACAACAAAGACCAGATCACAAAAGAGGATTTGTCTGAACTGCTGCAAGGCTTTCAAAGAGCGCCGGGGACCAATGCTGGCTACGATATTTATACCGTGCATGGTTGGAATTATCTTGAACTCGTCGAAACATATGCCAGGGCCGCTGAAATTGCCAGACAGGATCATATTCCGGCCATCGTGCACGTGGTCGAAATGACACAACCGCAAGGCCATTCAACCTCTGGTAGTCATGAGCGTTATAAATCTGCGGAACGGCTTGCCTGGGAAGAAGAGTATGATTGCATTCGTCAGTTTCGACAATGGATCATTGAACAGCGCATTGCACCAGCAGGCGAATTGGATCAATTTGAACGTAATGCCAAGAAATTAGTTGAAAACTTCCGTGTCAAGGCGTGGAAAGGATTTTCACTGCCGATTTTTCATATGCGCCAGGAAGCGGCCGACTTGATGCAAACGATAGCTGGAAATTCCGTGAACCGGGACAAAATTGCAGCTATCCACCAAAAATTGATGGGACTTACCAAACCGTACCGGCGTGATGTGATGGCGGCTGTGCAACAAACCTTAATTGCGGCCAAGGATGAGCCATCAAAGGGACGCGATGAACTCGTTGCCTGGAAAAAACGCCAGATTGTGCAGGCGCGTGAAGTTTATGGTTCGCATTTACACAGTGAGTCTGAACGTTCGGCCTTGCATATAAAGGAAATAAAGCCGCTATATAGTGCTAACTCCCCAACAATCAGTGGGTTTCAACTATTGAATCAAGCGTTTGATGCCATGCTGGCACGCGATAATCGTGTTGTGGCGTTTGGTGAAGATGTCGGCAAGTTGGGTGGTGTGAACCAAACCTTTGCGGGTATGCAGGAAAAATATGGGCCGCTGCGTGTCTTTGATACCGGTATTCGTGAAGCCACTATCTTGGGGCAGGCGATTGGGTTGGCGTTACGCGGTTTACGTCCCATCGCAGAAATTCAATACCTGGATTACATTTTGTATGCCCTGCAAACGATGTCGGATGATTTGGCTACGCTGCATTGGCGTACACACGGTGGCCAAAATGCCCCTGTCATAATCAGCACGCGTGGACATCGCCTGGAAGGTATTTGGCATTCGGGTTCACCAATGGCAGGCATTATCAATTTGGTGCGCGGCGTGCATGTGTGTGTGCCGCGTGATATGGTGCGTGCGGCTGGTTTTTACAATACATTGTTGCGCGGCGATGAACCTGGTTTGGTGATTGAAGTATTGAATGGCTATCGTTTGAAGGAGCGTGTACCGGATAATCTCAGTGAGATGACGGTACCTTTGGGAGTGCCGGAAATACTGCGCACGGGCGAGGATGTCACGGTTGTCACGTATGGACCGAGTTGTCATCTTGCGCTTGAAGCCGCTGAGATGCTGCAAGCGGTGGATATTGGTGTGGAGGTGATTGATGTGCAGACATTGCTGCCATTTGATCGTCATTCTCGTATTCTTGAATCCTTGCAGAAAACCAGCCGTATTATATTTTTGGACGAAGATGTACCTGGGGGCGCGACTGCCTTTATGTTGCAGCAAGTCATTGAGGTGCAAGGTGGCTTTTATTGGTTAGATTCTGAGCCGCGTACATTGACTGCGCAACCCCACCGCCCTGCTTATGGTACCGATGGTGGTTATTTTTCTAAGCCCAACGTCGAAGATATTTTTGAGGCGGTTTATGATCTCATGAACGAAGTCGATCCTGCCACTTATCCTATGTTTTACAAATGAAACTTGTGAGTATATAGATGGCAGCAGTTACAGGGAGTTTTACAGAGTATTTTAAAGTTTCACGGAGAAATTTTGGAGTTTTTTATGGCAACAGAAGTTGTTTTACCAGAAATGGGTGAAGGTGTCACTGAAGGCACGCTGTCGCGTTGGTTGGTGGCGGAAGGGGATCCGGTTGAACAATATGCGCCAATTGCTGAAGTGGAGACTGATAAAGTAACGACGGAGATTGTCACAGAGGTAGCTGGTGTTGTGTTGGAGACTTTTGTTGAGGCCGGTAGTACGATCCCAGTGGAAACAGTGTTGGCTTTGATTGGTCGGGCAGATGAGAAGGCGGAATTGTTGCGACCAACGAATGGAAACCACCAAATGAAAGCTGCTCAGGAACGTTATCACGGCCGTATCAGCCCGCTTGTTGGTCGTATAGCTGCTGAACATGAAGTCGATTTAAATTTAGTAGATGGAACTGGAAGAGACGGCCGTATCACCAAACAAGACATCCTGGCTTATGTCGAACAACGCGAAAGCCAACCCCAACCTATACTGGAACACCAGTCTGAACTGCCGTTGGTAACCTTGCCGCCGGCTGCCTCCACGATTGTGCCTGGGGATGAACT
>JAGRDI010000270.1:0-3431 GCA_020432765.1 Anaerolineales bacterium
CCGCGCAGCGGCGTGGCGTCTCCTTTGCAGATTGCTCCCATCTTAAAGGAGTCGTCATATTTGACAAGCTGCCGGTTTGTATTTATCTCTTTTATCACCCAGCAATATTAGCGTGTAGATGCTAATAGAGCAATGTCAAACGACCGGAGGTTATTCCCCCGGCACAAGCCCGAAATCGAACTCGCCCACCCGGTCATCACAACCATCCGCCGCGCCCACCAGATAATAGGCATTCTGTGCCGGATCGCCTAACGCAGTTTCTGTATAGGTCCAGCCGCTGCTTTCCGCGAAGCCGATTTGTGATCCGTCATTGGCATATGGGTCATCGACTGCACGAAACAAATCATATGTGCTGCCGCCAGGCCAGGTAAACTGCACCCCTGCATTCAGTACGGCCGTAACCTGCGCAGCCGCACAACCAGGTGACCAATAGCCACCCGATAACACATACCCGCCACCGCTCATGCCACCAACCATTGGCTGTCCCGCTGTGCCCAACAGTTCATAACCGGTACCGCTGCCTGCACCACCGCTGCCCGCAAACGTAGCTTTAGCTATTTCAAAGTCACCGCCACTTTGTCCCCAGACAGGCAAAATCAGTACAACCAAAATCAGCAAAGCGCACCCGCTTAAAACCAGCCAGCGCAGCACATTTTTATCAGGAAATCCCATCATCCACCTTCTCAATTGCCCAGGATTACACTGCCCAGCGGCGCACGCCAGACAGATGGTTTTGAATGGATACCTACGGCATTGTACGTGCCCGGTTGAATCCAGAGTACATCATTATTGGCCATCGCACTCACAGCATTATTAAACGTCTTTTGCGGCTCTACAAATGTACCTAATGGCAGCCCAGTATGCGTGCCATCGAGAAAATACCAGTTGTCTTCAGGATATAAAAAGGACATGGTTAGCTCATCTAGAAAACTCAAATGATCCCGTTGACCGATGGCGTTTTGCCAGAGAGTGTCATTGGGCGGCAGCACGGTGATGGACTCAAACAAGCAGGGGCAGGATGTGTCCGGTAAACATTCGATGGCAAAGGAACATTGCCCGTAATGCATCACGGAATCAAAATCGTAGGTTTGGGCATCCGGCAGTCCATAAATTGTTTTGGGGTAGGGTCGTGAGTTGGGTGCTTCCTGGAAGTTGAACCATTTAGCGGGATCAATATTGGTGAAGTTTATTTGCACAAAATCGTCGCGGTCGGTACGCGACTGCTCATGCACCAGACCTAAGGCATGGCCTAATTCGTGGGCGATAATGAAAATAGCATTCCAGCTTGTGATATTGACAATCTGTAGGCCGCCTTGCACGCCAATTGGTGAATTATTTGCCGGATTCTGATCATTTGAGGAGTCGCGTATGCCGATGTAGTTGGGCTCAAATGTACGTTCCACAAAGGTGATATCAGCAACGTCTGTCCATTGTTCCATGGCAAAGAGGGCATTGGTGCGCTGTGTTGAGGAAACATTGACATCAAATACATAGGGGACAACGCCGCCGGGCCATAGGTTGACTTCAAAACCGGCATTCATATCCCGGTTGAGATCAGCTTCGGCTATCACAATGTCACCTTCAATCAAAACAGTGCCTGGCAGCAAGCCATTGGTAGTGCGCAAATCAACGCCCGGCGGGTCGAGTGGCTGTGCAGCAACATCTGATGGATTGACTGGCTGCGCTTGGGCTTCTGATGTTAATGCAGCCGATGCCAATATTGAAAATGTAATCAGCATGAATAGTATTAAAATGAGTGGAATTGTTAGTTTTTGCATGGTGTCCTCATCAGTGGGTTATTGGGGCATCACCAACAGCAAAACCAGACCGGTTCCGCTTTCAAGTGAACTCATAGCTTTGCCGATGACTGTGCCACGCGCAACGGCCGTTTCTCCCATACCCATCACATGACCCGCAAGTGAAGAGGATGTCAGCAAATCGCCCGGTTGAATTGGCATCTGCGTGGCATCCGCCCACACATACACACGTCCAGACAGCGCCACCGGGTATTGGCCATCAGCCACCGACCCTTCTTGTCCCATCACCATGCCGGGCTGAATGCCACCAGCACCGCTGATGACACCAGCGACTTTGGCATCATACGCCTGCTCACAGACGACCAATTTGCCCGGGTTGGCCGCGTCGATGCAGAGTAACATGCCCGGTTCTGGAGACGCTTTTGTGGGCGTGATGTCAAATTGTTCGGCGAAATCGGCACCGCCTTTAATTTCAAGCACCTCAACCGAGGTTAAGCCGCCATTGTCAACGTTAAAAATCGTCGTACCGGTTGGGTCCCAAACCGCAAAGTCAGAATCTTCATCACTGTTGTCGCTGTTCAGTTTGACCACAACCGCGTCATTGGATTCAAGAAAGATGTCGCTGCTGGCATAAGCGGGGTCGGAGGCGATACGGCCGTTGTCGGCCGTATCGCTGCTGCCATTGCCGCCCAAGACAAGGTCGGCGGTATTGCCATTCCCCCCGCGTGCATACACACCCACCGTAGCGCTGTTAAAAAAGCCGCCATAACTAGCGGCCGTTAATACATTTATGCCTGAGCCGCCAGCAGAGAAGACTCGAAATCCATCGCTCGCTGATGAACCGACCTGGACACCCACATCGTTGGTCGAACTGACCTGAACGCCTGAAAGATCCGCATGGCCGACCATGACGCCAAAACCCTCGGCGCCGGTCACTTCCACACCGTTACTGAAATTGCTGTCTAGCGTGGCCGAGGGATTGCCTGCATTGGCGATATGCAGCCCGTCATCCCCTGCGGCAAAAACTTTAACGCCGCTGCCCCCGGCAATATTCACATTGACGCCATCAGATAGAGCCGTACCAACTTGAATTCCCCTACCGCCAGACGCATTCACATTGACGCCAGTATCATCGGCACGCCCAATAAACAGCCCAACTCCTTCTGCCCCAGCTACCTCTATGCCATTATTTTGATTACTGTCTAAACTTGTCGAAGGATTACCAGCGCTGGCCACATACACCCCATCTGCACCGGCCTCAATCGCGATGCCACTGCCAACGGCCGATTCCAACGACAGGGCATCGCCGAGCAGGCCGCTGTTGCGCAAAGTCAAGGCGGCCTGTGACTGCACATTCCCGCTGATAACCGCACCGGGACGCAGACTGTGGGCATAGGGTGTGCCATACAGCAGTTGGCGCGGCCCTAATAAGGTAAGGCCACCGCCATCTGTGGGACAATCGACTTCGATTTGCAGCCAGCGTGCAGCGCCATTAAAGGGATTTGTGCCAAACTCACCTGATTCATTGAGCACAACGGCAAAATGTCCTTCTTTTACGCGCACATTGTTGTTTGTGTTGTAGGTGCCCACCTGACCTTCGTTACGGCTGGAATTATCCCACAGGCTAAAGAGAAAATCGCAGGTGTCAGTAACGGCCGACCCGTCTAGCTCTAA
>JAGRDI010000270.1:3694-5169 GCA_020432765.1 Anaerolineales bacterium
GGAAAGTTTTTGGGGGTGGGGTGTGGTTGGAAACGGCCGTTGGCCAGGCAGCACATTGGTGCTCTCAGGAGCGTTGGGGTCGATACCGAGACGGTTCGGTGTGTAAGCCAGTACAAACAAGGGTTGCTTTTCATTCTGTTCCCGTGTCTACTGTTCATCATCGCCCTTCCACTACATAACGATGTGAGCGACACCGAACGCACCAGCCTGGATTAAGGTGTCGAGTAGGATGCCATCCATAAAAAAGGTCTCCTTCTTCGGCGAATTGAGTGTCAGGTGCCCCATAACCTTGGGATTCCCTGCGAGGGCAAACTGCCCTTTCGACGAAGAGAAAACCGCTCCCAGGCACGAAAAAAGCCGCTCTATGACTCTTAGCGGCTTTTATAAATACAGAGGTATTTTAGCAAGTGGGAGGCAGGTTGTAAATGGTGAGCGCAGCGCCGTTTGTCCTCCGTTGCTGGTAGGGAGAGGCAGTAATGATGGTTTCCAAGCCATGTTCATTTCTAAAACATTTTCTCTCACTATCGTGGCAGTCCGGTTCCGGCTCGGAGGCGTTGCCATAATTGTTTAACCAAAAGCCAGTTCGATAACCCCAAAATACGACGATAACGCAGTACCATCTGTCCTTTCAATATCGCTTCCCTGATGCGGCCTTTACGAGCAAAAATCATAACTCTGGCTAATTCAATCCGCCACATCAAATCATAGTAATGGCCATACCCACTCGCTTTATCATCCGAATCGTTAAGCAATGTAAGCGCATTGTCAAATTGTTTTTGGTGCATCATGAGTTCTGCATATTTCAGCTTGGTACGCGCCTCTTGACGATCATATTGGCCACGGTATTGCTCTAAGATAGCCAGGCTTCTTTGAAAAATCTCGGATGCTTCTGCAAAGCGATTTTGAAGGCCAACGACCTCTCCCAGATCGGCTAGCGTTCCAGCAACTAACATGTCGCTGTCTGTCGCCTGTTCATGCAAGGCCAATACTTGCCGTAATAATTCTTCGGTTGCAAGCAAATCGCCTGCATCTTGTGTTAACCAAGCCATTACTTGGAGTGGGTTACCACGCCAGGGGTCGTCTGGGCCAACCTGCTGTAAAACAGTGTCCAAAATTTCCTTGGATTTGACTCGGTTATCCAGCGCCCGATAGCATAATGAAGTCATAAAAACGCTTTTGAGTGCGCCAAAATCTTCGCCGCATTCCTGGTAATATTCGGCAGATTCTTCAAATGCGGCGATAGCCTGTTCATGAAATCCTTGTCGGTGTAAATTATGTCCCCTTGCACCTAGTAAATGACCCAATTTGGCGGCGTCACCTAAATGTCGAGCAGCCTCAATAGAGGCTTCATCGAGTTCTTGAATAACAGGGATGCCCCAGGCACTGTCTCTTGCCAGCAGACCCGCAAACAATTCACGCAGTTGGACTATGCCAGACCAGCACTTATCTTCTTCCAAGATTGCAAGCGCCTGACG
>JAGRDI010000271.1:0-171 GCA_020432765.1 Anaerolineales bacterium
CGGATTTGATGAGGCCACCATTCGTACTGTTAGTGAAAACAGTCGAACGTTGAAGTTTGAACAGCACGGATTTGAAACAGATTAGACAGTAAACCTGTCAGGTTTGTAAAAAACCTGACAGGTCAAAAATTCGCCAAACTCCAATACGCTAAGTAACTGTCCATAAATAAG
>JAGRDI010000271.1:237-5139 GCA_020432765.1 Anaerolineales bacterium
TTATTTTTAGATGATTACTAATTACCCGGCACGATAGCGAAATCAAACTCGCCCACTGTCTGGCTGGGTTCGGATTCGGCACATTCCCGTTCTACCGTCACCACATAATAATGATTCTCAGCCGGATCGCCGCCGTCACCGCCGAACTCGTAGAATAAATCGCCTACTTGATCGACAAATGTCGTTACGTTGTACGGATCATTCAGCGAGCGGTAAAGGTTGTATTTCGGGTTCTGGCCTGACGCAGCGGACCAGGTGAGCAAAATATCGCTGCCGCCGGATTGGATCATGGGATTCGTCTGGTTGCCGGCGTCGCAGACCACAAAACATTGTGAAAATTCTGAGGTGTCGTTTGTGTTGTTGTTGGTGGCTGTCGCTGTCACCAGATAAGTCGAATCCATCACATCGACGGCAACCTGCCCGCCGGCAGTGCCGCTGCCATTGGTGCTTACTGTTTCCTTGCCGAGGTAAATTTCACCTTCGCCATAATCGTTGGGCGCGGCGGCGTTGCAGCTTGCTGAGGCGTAGAATTCCAGAGTGTAGCTGCTGTTGGGGGCGGTGTTGAGGGAGAAGTCGATATTGGTTTTGGTAGTGAGGGCTTCAACGGCCGTTATCTCCGGATAATTCTGAAACCCATTCGGGCCGGGGTCGAGGTCGTCGTTGTCGTTCGTATCCTTGCCATTATCGCCCAAATCAATGCCTAAACCGCCATTGCCGGTAATACTGTTTTGGCTGATGACGTTGCCGGCGGAGCTGTTATTGATAATGGCAATGCCATCGTACTCATTATTGACAATCGTGTTACCCTTCGCATTACCGCCAATTACATTGTCATCTGAATTGTTAATATGGATGCCGTAGCGCGTATTGCCACTGTCGGCCACGCCGTTGATGTCGGCGCCAATGCGGTTGTTTTGGAACAAGTTGCCGCTGCTGCCGCTGACCAGCGAGATACCGCCAAGGCCGGCAATGCCGCTGCTGTTGTTAAAGGTGATGTAGTTGCCCCAGGTGGGAATGATGCCGCCAATTACATTGTTGGAAGCGTTCACGAGACGGATACCGGCTTGCAAGTTGCCCGTGTCCTTATCTCCATCCGGGCCAAGCCCGATGAAGTTGCCGTAGACGTAGTTGTCAGACGCGCCGTCGATGAAAATGCCATGGCCGTGGTTGCCACCCAGCACATTACGCTGGCCTTGCACATCGCCGCCAATCAGATTGCCCTTGCCGGTGATGTAGATGCCGCTGCCGCCATTTCCCTCCACATTGCCATCCGGGTCCAGCCCGATGTAGTTGCACAGCAGCCAATTGTCGAGACTTTCGATTTGCACGGCGTGGCCGCCATGCTCATAAATGGCCAGCCCGCGAATTTCGGAACCGTCGCTGCCGCCGCTGAGCACAATCCCAGGGTCGCTGTTGCCGGCACCGCGCACCGCGATCTGGATTTTGCCGGTCTGATGCAGCGCTCCGGGACAAAAAGCCTCCGGCTGCGTGGTGGCATCGATATTGACCTGGTTGGTAATCACGAGCGGCTCAGCGGTGTTGATGATGTGCGGCCCACCGCCGGGGATATTGAATTCGATGGTTACCGGCGCAAAGGGAGCCGCGTTTGCTTCCAGGATCGCTTCACGCAAGGTGCAATCCTCGCTCCCGGGCGCGTCGCACACGCCATCGGCCGTGCTGTTGGCGCTGTCACCGGGATGGTCAACGACAAACAAGCGTGCGTCGCTGATCAACTTACAGGCGGAGAATTCGGATGTGCCTTCGCTGGGATGGGTAACGGCAGCCACGAGGTATTTGCCGACACTCGTCGGGGCTGTGAAGCTGACACTGGCGCTTGCTCCACCAGGGCTGCCGGTCAGGAAACCGTCGCTGTAGACATGCGTTTGACCTTCGCCATGCCCAGAAGCATCACAACTGTCATTGATATAGAGGTCAAAGTCGAATAGGGTGTTGGGTTTGCCGTCGTAACTGATATCGACAAGGATGGTGTAACCGTCGCTAACGGCCGTTTCCACCACCGGAAAATTAACCAATCCATTCGGACCACTGTCGCCATCACCGCTGTCGTTTACCGTGACGCCATCAGCTGAACCAGGCTTCAGGTTGATACCCAACTCAGCGTTGCCATAAATGCTGTTCTCGCGTATGGCGATATTGTTGGGGTCAAGACCGGCATTTAGCAAGACAACGCCATCCCCGCCGTTGTGGGCGATCACATTTTCTTGATCCGTGTCCCCGACCAGACCGTTAACCGGCGCACCGCTGCTGCTGCCATAGAATAGGATACCGTCGTCGCCATTGCCTAACGCATCCGCGCCAAACACATCCGTGCCGATGTAGTTATTGATGATCGACTGCCCGTCAGCATCTTCGAAGATGCTGAGACCGTTTCCTCCGTTGCCTGAAATGACATTCCGTTCCGGGTCACTGCTTCCGCCAATCTGTATATTATCCGTCACATCGAACCGGATGCCGTCTGCGCCATTGCCCAACGCGGTCAGGCCATTGGCGGTACTGCCCACAAAATTGCCCCGGATTTGGATGCCATGCGCCCCCGTGAGGATTATGCCATAGTAAGTGTTGCCCGCGATGACGTTGCGCTGTGCATATTGGTCGCCGCCGATGTCACTGCTTAGGCTGTTAAACCCAACGACACCCCATTGATTAGGTACGGCCGTATTCCCATTGGTCGCCACACCCAGATGGTTGCAGTAAAGGTTGATTTGGTCATCCGCAAGGCGCACGCCCCCTCCGGCGAAGTTGCCGATTGCCAGCCCACGCAGCGTACTAAACGCGCTGCCTCCACTAAATGTAATGCCATCGGAGCCGCTGCCGGCATTGCTGCCATCAAGCATAATTTTCAAGGCGGCCGGAGAATTGGCACCAAACGGGCAGCTGCTGCCCGGCTGTGTGCTGCCATCAATCACAACCTCTTGTGCAATGCCGGGCAGCGGGGAATTGGGCGCAATCGTATGCGGCCCGGCTCCCGAAATATTAAAATTAATCGTAAATGGCCCGTTGCCGGATGGTTGTGCATTGATTTCTTCAATCGCCGCCCGTAAGGTGCATTGTTCGCCATTGCTGCTGTTGTTGTCATAGTCGCAAGCGCCGTCACCAGGATCGTCATCCCCCTGGTCACTGGTTCGATTCACAGTTTGCTCGTTGACACTGCCCGTATGCAGCACGCAGAACGAGAATTCTGAGGTTCCCCCATATGCCAAGCCATTACCGGTTACCCAACGCTCATACGCCGTCGCCGTGACCGCCCAGCCATCAGGAATGTATTGATCCAGGGTGACATTGAAGTTGGCATCGCCAGAAGCGTCCGTATGGACAACAGTTTGGCCCAGGTAATATTCGCCGTCGCTGCCACAGGTGGGGCTGTTAAAAAACTCAATTACGTAATCATTGCCTGCCTCGGAATTCAGGCTGCCGCTGATCTGGGCATCGCCGTCCATGCTGATGCTGCTGGTGAGTGTGGGAAAGTTTTGCAAATCGTTGGGGCCGTCGTCGCCGTCGAGGGGGTCATTGGATGTGACGCCATCATCTTCCAGATCGATCCCCAGGCCGCCATTTCCACGAATATTGTTGGCGGAAATGACCACATCTATCGCTGCGGGATCGTTGGCATCATCAACAATGGCGATGCCATCAGCACCATTATTGATGATGAGATTGCCAAAACCAGACTCACCGATACGCACGTCAGTCGGACCGCTGATGCCTGACTGCGCCACATAGACGCCGTAGGTACCGTTGCCGGCAATTTCGCCAATGCGGTTGCTGAACACGTCGATAACGTCCGCATGATTGATGATACGCAGGCCAATCTCGTCATTGCCCGATATCCAGTTATAACGAACTTCAGCGTTGTTTGCGCCGTTGAGAAAAATGCCGTCTTTGTTACCAACGGCCGTTGTGCCGGCAGCGTTCAGGCCGATAAAGTTGCTGCGGATCAAATCTGAATCACCAATACTCCATATGCCTGAACCAACATTACCGGAAATCACATTTTTACCTGACCAGTAACCGTTTCCAATTTCGAGACCTGAACCTCTGTGGCTTATTCCCGAGCTATTGCCCATGGCTGTATTGCCGTCGGCCGCAATACCAATATAGTTACACAGAATTTGAAGACCGGATGCACCATTCTGAATGTTTATACCAACATTATCAAAGTTTCCGATTACTAACCCTCTGACAACACTGTTGTCAGCTGCGGCGGCGAAATCTAAGCCATATATGCCGCCACCCGTACCCGCATTTTGCCCGTCTAATACCACGCGCAAATCGGCGGCATCGTTCTGGCCGGTCGGGCAGCTGCTGCCGGGCTGGGTAATACCGTCGATGATGACCTGCTCTTCGATGACCGGCAGAGGTGAATTGGGTTGAATGGTATAAGGACCGCCGAAACCCAGGTTAAAGTGGATTTGAAAAACATATGGTGGCAAGGGCTGGGGATAGCTGTTGATCTCCTCAATCGCCGCTCGCAAAGTACATTGATCACCAACGGTACCGGGTAATGTATCGCAAACCCCATTACCAGGATTAGCATCCGAGAGATCGGTAACATCGTTCACTACAAAGGTAACAATGCTGGCGGCACGTGCCGATTGCACAAAAGCAGCAGCAAAAAGCATTAAAAACAATAAAAAAACTTTGTTTATTTTTCGTTGATACATCATTAATTCTCCGGTAGCTGGTCAGCAGTTCTGCCGGTGAGCAAATCAGCAATGGCTGACTCGCTAATGGCTTTATCTATCTTTTTTCTGAAAGTGGGTTGGCAATCAAACATATTTATACGTTCCTATACAATTCTGGACTCTGGCGAAAAATAGATTTGTCAACTTCCTCTTTTCAATAAAAAAGTTGACAAATCTCTCTGGAAGAACAAAAAACGCC
>JAGRDI010000272.1:0-7985 GCA_020432765.1 Anaerolineales bacterium
CTGGCAGTGACACTTGAGAATATTGCAGACACAGTCATCGCTGATGGTTTCCGTACCTGGGAAGAAATCTGTGTAGGTGATTTCGCCCAATACTGCCCTGAACAATAATAACTAGACATGCGAAATCAGTTTTATTGAAAGTGTGGCTTTCTTAAAACTGATTTCGCAGCCGTGTCATTCTGAGGCACGCCGAGGAATGACACGTTTTTTGTAAGAATCTTTTTTGAGGGGTTTGTGTTTTAACATTGTGTAAATTGACTTATCCAAAATAGAAATTGAAAAATGGGAAGAGAATATGTCAGAAGCACCTATACTTGAATTAAAAGGTGTGTCAAAAAACTTCGGCGCAGTGCAGGCCTTATCAAAAGTAGACTTTGATGTGCATTTAGGCGAAGTGATGGCACTGGTCGGAGACAATGGCGCAGGGAAATCAACACTCATCAAAGGAGTTGCTGGAATTTACCCATTTGATGAAGGTGAAGTTTATTTTGCTGGCGAGCCTGTTAACATCCATAGTCCAAGAGACATTGCTGCGCTAGGTATCGAAGTGGTCTATCAGGATTTAGCTCTGGCGAACAATTTGGATGTGGTCGCTAATATGTTTTTGGGACGCGAGACCATCCAAAGCCCCTGGCGGCTTGATGAAACCAGTATGGAAGAGGCATGCATTGAAACGCTCGAATCCCTGTCTGTGAGTACCTTGCGTTCTGTGCGTTTGCCGGTAGCATCTTTGTCTGGTGGGCAGCGCCAGGCTATTGCGGTTGCAAAAGCGGTGATGTGGAATTCGAAGTTGGTTATTCTGGATGAACCTACGGCCGCTTTAGGCGTAGCCCAAACGCGACAAGTGCTTGATTTGGTCAAACGTTTGGCAGATAAGGGATTGGGTGTTGTGCTGATTTCGCATAATTTGCATGATATTTTTGAAGTATCTGATCGCATTACTGTGTTGCGATTGGGTGAAAAAGTGGGTGTGCTGGATGCCAAGAATACAACCCAGCAAGAGGTTGTGCATGCGATTACGGCTGGGAAAATGAGTAAAGTGCCTGGGATGGTGGAAGCATGAGTGAAGAAAAAGAAACAAAAACGGCCGTTACAGAGTCTGCCTTTGCTGAAAAAGGGAATCCCTCTTTGTCAGAATATGTGAGCGCCTATTGGAAACGCATGCGCGGCGGCGATTTGGGATCGCTGCCGATTGTCCTGGGTGTAGTGATTATCTGGGCAATTTTTTATTCACTTAACGAAAACTATTTAACACCGCGTAATTTTGTCAATTTATTGGTGCAGATGGCTGGTATTACCACGATTGCGATTGGGGTAGTTTATGTTTTGCTCTTGGGTGAAATCGACCTCTCAATTGGCTATGTGAGTGCAGTTGCTGCTGTGTTGATGACATTGTTGTTACGCCCGCCGGGGGGCTGGCCCTGGTATGCGGCAATAATTGCGGCGTTGGCGGCTGTGGCAGTGATCGGCATTGTGCAAGGTTTGATCATCACACGTTTTCAACTGCCTTCGTTTGTGGTCACGTTGGCCGGTTTTCTGGTGTGGAACGGTGTCGTATTGATTCTAATTGGCAGTGGCGGCACGGTTATTATCCAGGATAGTATTGTTATCAGTATTGCTAATCATTTCTTTTTGCCGTGGCAAGGCTGGTTGATTGCCGCTGTTGGTATCTTGATTTATGCGTTTACGCGATTTAATCGTTGGCGTATGCGACGTGCACGCGGTGTGTCCACCACACCGCCCGCTATTATCGCAGTCCAGATTGGGATTTTGATTATTGCAGCGGTTGCGGCGGTTTATTTTGCTAATCTGGATCGGGGTGTGCCATTTGTTGGTGTGCTGCTGTTAGTGCTGTTGATTGGTTTTACTTTTTTGGCAGAGCGCACAAAATTCGGCCGTTATGTGTATGCAATTGGTGGAAGTGCCGAAGCAGCACGGCGTGCGGGTATTAACGTGAGCCGCATTAGGGTGCAGGTTTTCATGATTTCGAGCCTGATGGCCGGTATGGGTGGCATTATTTTGGCCTCACGCCTGCGCTCTGTGGATACATCGGCTGGCGGTGGTAATTTGATGCTGAATTCAATTGCAGCGGCCGTAATTGGTGGCACGAGTCTGTTTGGTGGTTCTGGTAAAGTGTCGAGTGCTTTTTTGGGTGCGTTGGTGATAGCCAGCGTCGAGAACGGTATGGGCTTGTTGGGCTTGAGTTCGGGTGTCAAATTTGTAGTGACGGGGCTGGTGCTGCTTTTGGCTGTGCTGGTCGATGCAATTTCGCGCCGGAACCGAACACAGTCTGGACGTGCTTAAAAAGCAGAAACACGGAGATTTTATAAAGGGGTGGGGAGAGAAACGGCCGTTGCCGATGTGGGTGCAGGTTTATGCATACAGCGTATAGAAACCTCAGTCAACGGCCGTATAATAGCGATCAATATTAGCTTTGTTGATAAACACATGGTTCATATAAACCGCCGGTGGCACCGACTCACCGTGTAAAATCTTGAGCGCCAGTTCTATCAGCTTTGCGCCATATCTTTCGGGCATATAGGCTGTTGAACCAATTAAGCGCGATTGTGGATCGCGAATCTCCTTTTGCACCAAGCGATCTGCGCCCTGTCCGACAATGGCCACATCTGCTTCACGATTTGCTTTGCGGGCGGCCTGTAAAGCACCAAAGGCTGCTTCATCATTAAAAGAAACAATCGCGATAAAATGGCTGTCTGGGATGGTGGGTAATAGTTTTGCTACGGCCGTTTCACTAATCGCGCTGGTATTGCCACAATCCAAATAATGTACTTGTGCAGTAGAAATGGTTCCCAGAACTTCTTGTAAGCCATCTAATTGACCTTGAATACGTGCTTCCGGCAGTGAACCCGCCCTGGGTTCTTCTAAGACAAGGAGGTGGTCGACACGGCCGTTCCAAACCGCCTTTACCCAACTTCCCAACGCCTCCCCAGCTAAATGCCCGGCACGGTAATTATCCACACCAAAGAAAGTGGCTCCAACCATCGGAATATCTACTGCAATGACCGGAATGTCTGCTTGCTGAAATTTATTCATCAGCAGGTTGCCAGCTTTGTAATCAATCTGATACTCGATTACCAGGTCAATTTCGCGTTGAATTAAATTATCGGCAACCCGCAGCGCTTCTTCGCCACTTAGCTGATTATCAGCTACGACCAGATCGATATTACCTACATCGGCGGCAGCGTGTTCCAGGCTGTGGCGTACATCAATTGCAAAAGGGAGCGCTTCACTCTGATTGGCAAATCCAATCGTAAAATGTGGTTTATCTCCCTCCCCCGTAAATGAACGCACCGTATTTTCACCACAAACCGTAAGGTTTATTTTGGCTTGTCGCATCTGTGCAATAAACTCCGAAGATACAGCACTGTCAGTAAAAAAGTGCGTGATGCGTTCTGAAGCGGCAAAGGGTATGGTGCTCACCGCACCAATTTTGTTGGCACCAACCAGCGCCACAAGGCGTGGAATGGCAGACAGCATCGCCTCTTTTAACTGCGCTTCTTCAATTAGACGCTCAGTTAGCCCTGCCTGTAAATCAAAGCCGACACACGAAACATAGGCTGTGCGAATGTGCAGATTTTTCAACATATCCAGCCCAATTAAACTCGTTGTGGCATTGCCACTGCGGTTCACCATACCACCTACCAATATTACGGGATGTGTTGTACTGCGTGCTACTTGCCTGGCTGTTTCTAGGCCATTGGTTACAATTGTTAGCCGTTTATAGGCATCCAAATGCGGTACCATAAAGCGTACAGTTGAACTGGCATCTAACAAAATTGTGTCTCCATCTATGATCGTATCGGCTGCCCAGCGGGCAATGCGTTGTTTAATGCCGGCATATTTAATGCTGACCTGGCCTACTACGGTTTGAATGTCCATATCAGGAGTTGCTTGCGTAGTAAGTACCGCGCCACCACGCACACGGCGCAGTTTTTTATCCTTTTCGAGGGCATTGAGATCATTGCGTATTGTCCCTTCGGCAACATGAAAAGTCTCTGCCATCTCTGTTACCCGCAAACCAGGTCGTTCGGCTAGCAAGCGTAAAATATTTTGGCGACGTTCAAAGGTGGTTGATCCGTTCATTGTACGACTTATCTCCATAGTAGTCTGCGTCCATTATCCCCAAAACACAAATTTCAACAATGAATACGACGAATTCCATCAAATAACGGTTGTTTCTATTGACATATTCTAACATCTATGTTACATTTCCGTCAAGTATCAACAATATTCGGCAATTATCGTCAATTACTGAAGGCGAGTGACTATGAACAATCCAATTCCCATCATCCAGATGCGTGACATATCCAAATCATTTGGCGGTGTCCATGCCCTGAAAGGCGTGCAGTTGACTATTTATCCCGGCGAAGTTCATGCCATTCTCGGCGAAAATGGAGCCGGTAAATCCACCTTGATCAAGACGATCACCGGTGTGCATCAGCCCGATAGTGGTGAGATTGAACTGAATGGGGAGGTTGTCAATTTTGCCAATCCACGTGAAGCCCAACAACAAGGTATTGCTGCCATTTACCAGGAACCGAGTTTGTTCCCCGACCTGTCGATTGCTGAAAACATTTTAGTGGGACGGCAGCCTGTGCGGGGTGGACGTATCTCGTGGAGACAAATGAATCGGATCGCCAGCGATTTGCTGGATCGCTTGCATGTGAAGTTAAATCCACGCACGAAGGCGCGCAATCTCAGTGTGGCGCAGCAGCAAATGGTAGAGATAGCCCGCGCACTTTCTGTCGATGCCAAGGTGCTTATCATGGATGAACCGACTTCATCGCTAACCAGTAATGAAGTCGAAGAGTTGTTTAATATTACGCGCAAGTTGAGAGATGAGGGTACGGCCGTTATTTTCATTTCCCATCGCCTCGAAGAACTATTTGCTCTGGCCGATCGCGTGACCACCTTGCGTGACGGCGAATATGTAGGCACACGTACCCTGGCTGATGTCACCACAGACGAATTAATCCAGATGATGGTCGGGCGCAAACTGGATGAATTATTCCCTAAACAAGATGTCGAACGCGGCGAAGTCGTTTTAGAAGTTGAAAACCTCACTGTTCCGGGTGCATTTGCAGATGTTTCTTTCACGCTGCACGCTGGCGAGATTTTAGGTATGTCTGGTTTGGTGGGCGCAGGACGTACCGACGTCGCCTGTGCTATTTTTGGTGTCAAACCGGCGGCAGCCGGGCGCATTGTCGTTGAGGGTAAACAAGTAACGATAACCAATCCGCAAACAGCAATGGCCCTTGGCATCAGTTATGTGCCCGAAGATCGCAAAAATCACGGTCTGGTTTTGCCCATGGCCATTGGCGACAACATCACCCTTCCAGTTATCAACGAATTTGCCGCTTACGGCTGGCTAAATCGAAAAAAAGAAAAAGCAACAGCACTCGAATCCTCAAAGAAACTAGAAGTTAAAGCGTATGGCATCGAACAAAAAGCGCAAGAACTTTCCGGCGGTAATCAACAAAAAGTGGTGCTGGCAAAATGGCTAAATACCAACCCACGCATTCTCATCTTAGATGAACCAACACGCGGGATTGATGTAGGCACGAAAGCGGCCGTGCACCATTTGATGAGCAGTTTGGCTGCAGAGGGCATGGCCATTCTCATGATCTCTTCTGAACTGCCCGAAATATTGGGCATGAGCGACCGCATTCTGGTCATGCACGAAGGTCATATCACCGGCGAATTTGAGCGCGGTGCCGCGACCCAGGAAAAATTGATGATGGCAGCAACCGGTGCCGGATAAAAGTCTGTAAGTCGATTTTCAAAATCGACCTACATTTGCAGTGAGGTAATCCGTGACGACAGTGACAGCAGATAGTGCAAAAAAATCAAACAACCTCTTCTTGACCCTGGTGCGATTTCGGGAGTTGAGCATCATCATCTTTATTGTATTGTTGATGATTCTGGTCACCATCCGCACACCCGCCTTTTTAACTGTAGACAACTTCCGCGATATCTTGCTCAACATCTCCATTTTGGTGATTGTCGCTCTGGCACAAACGATGGTCATCATTACACGTGGGATTGACCTCTCGGTGAGTGCCATGATTGGCCTTGTAGCTATGATGGTTGCATTTGTCGTGGTGGCGATACCTGGCATGTCGCCGCTGGTGGCTGTGGGATTAGGCATGGTTTTAGGCATGTTTTTAGGTAGTGTGAATGGCTTTTTGGTCACCGTAGGCGGTGTGCCGCCGATTATCGCCACGTTGGGTACGTTAAGCATTTTTCGCGGCATGGTTTTTGTTTTTAGCGGCGGTCAGTGGGTCAATTCTTACGAAATGCCTGCCGCTTTTCGTGCATTGGCAAAAGGGTCGCCGTTGGGAATCCCCAACATCATCCTTGTCGCGGCTTTGGTTGCTGTCCTTGTCTTTCTTTTCTTGAATTACACGCGCCCCGGTCGTGATATTTATGCGGTTGGCAGCAATCCTGAAGCGGCTAAAGTGTCTGGGGTCAATGTAGATCGCACAACCTTTATGGTCTATGTGATTTCGGGATTGTTGTGCGGATTGGCGGCCGTTTTATGGGCCTCCCGCTTTGAGTCGGCGCAAACAAATACGGCTTTGGGCTTTGAACTACAATCGGTGGCGGCCTCGGTTGTGGGTGGTGTCAATATTTTTGGTGGCAGCGGCAGTGTGTTGGGCGTCGTTTTGGGTGCTTTTTTGTTGGGCACGATTGACAATGCGCTGACGTTGGTACGCATTTCGCCTTTCTGGCAGTTGGCTGTGCAAGGTGTGTTGATCTTAACGGCCGTATTAGTTGATTCTGCTATTTTAAGACGGCTGCAGCGTTTGGGTGGAGGATCATAAACATGAACACAAAACAAACAATGACAAATTTCTTCAAGCGCTGGGAATTTCTTCTCGTTGTCTTAATCGCCGTTGTCACCTTTGTCAATATCCAGTTGACACCCTACTTTCTGGATACGCGCAACCTGATGCGTGCCACATCCGACTTCATGGAACTGGGGTTGATGATGCTGCCCATGGTTTTCATCATCATCTCTGGCAACATTGATTTATCGGTTGCTTCTACGATGGCGATGTGTGCCTCATTGATGGGCTGGCTCTACATGCAAGGGACAAATATTTGGGTTGCTGTGATGGCGGCATTGCTGCTTGGCTTGCTGGCTGGTTTATTGAACGGCTACCTGATCGCTAAAGTCAAGCTGCCATCCCTGGTAGTCACGTTGGGAACCTTTGCCCTCTACCGCGGTATGGCTTTTGTGCTGCTAGGCGATCAGGCCGCACGCGGTTATCCGGAAGCTTTCACTTTCTTGGGTCAGGGTACGCTGGGCAGTATTCGGTTTCCCTTTTCAGCCGTGTTGTTTATTATTGCCGCCATTATTTTTGGCCTTATTTTGCACAAGATGAGTTTTGGCCGCTATTTGTATGTCATCGGCAATAACGAAGACGCCGGTTTTTACTCTGGCATCAATGTCGCCCGCACCAAGCTGATTATTTTTATGTTGTCGGGATTTATGTCTGCTTTGGCGGGGATTGTTTTGGCGGCGCGTTTTGGCAGTACACGGCCCGATATTGGTACTGGTTTGGAACTGGCAGTGATTACGGCTGTTGTTCTTGGCGGCGTTAGTATTTCCGGCGGTACGGGTACAATGATCGGCGCAATTTTGTCATTGATTTTGATCGGCGAAATGCGTTTTGGCATGGGGTTAATCAATGTTCCCGGCCAGGGTCAAAACATTGTCATTGGCTTGATGCTTATTTTATCCATTATGCTGCCCCATCTGGGCAAGCAGCTTACCAGCAGAGAAGTGAAATGGGATAAAACAATGGTGGGGAAAACGGCCGTTGCCTTTATTGCCGTTGCCCTCTTCACATGGTTTTTCTTCTGGTCACGTGCCTTGCTGCTCGGCGCATCATAGGAGGTTGGATGGTTGATTAGATGTTAGAAGTGTTGATTTTACGTCAGCATATCAGCTAGGCTGA
>JAGRDI010000272.1:8028-12035 GCA_020432765.1 Anaerolineales bacterium
GCTGACACGCTAAATTTTTACTCTTGCTAAAGGCGGATTATCCGTCAAATTAAATTAAAATGGAGATGAAAAGATGAAAAAATTGTCAGTTTTGTTTGTATTCACCTTATTAATGGGATTACTCATTGCTTGTGGTGGCAGCACCGAAGAACCTGCCGCACCAACAGAAGCCGCAGCCCCGGCAGAAGAATCAGCACCCGCAGAAGAATCAGCCGCTGGTGGATCAAAAACATATGTGTTTGTGCCTAAAGGGCTTGGCATCCCCTATTTTGATACCGCTAATAAAGGCGCGCAAGAGGCCGCCGCCGAATTAGGCGTCGAAGTGACCTACACTGGCCCGGCAACGGCTGACGCCACTGAACAAATCCAGGTGCTAAACTCCTTGATCGCTCAAGGTGTTGATGGTCTGGCGATTTCTGCCAATGATGCCGATGCCCTCATTCCTACCGGTAAAGACGCTATGGAATCTGGCATCCCGGTGGTTAGCTGGGATTCGGCCATAGGCGAAGGCGGCCGTAATGCACACATGAACCAGGCAGATGCCGAAGGTATCGGCAAGGTTCAGATTGAAATGATTTCCGATCTGATTGGTGGAGAAGGTCAAATTGCGATTCTGAGCGCCACTTCCACCGCTCCTAACCAGAATGAATGGATTGAGTATATGCAAGCTGAGCTAGAAAAGCCGGAAAACGCTGGTCTCGATCTGGTCACCGTGGTTTATGGTGATGATGAAGACGAAAAAAGCTATAACGAAGCGATTGGTCTCATGCGTACCTATCCAGATTTGAAAGGCATTATTTCGCCAACCACCGTCGGTATTGCTGCTGCGGCGCGTGCTGTGCAGGATCAAGAACGTATTGGTGAGGTCTTCGTCACCGGTCTGGGTACGCCTAATCAGATGCGTGAATACGTCAAAAGTGGTGCAGCCCCCGCATTTGCCTTATGGAATCCTGCTGAATTAGGCTATCTGGCTATCTATGCGCTGGATGCCATCGCTACAGGCGCGATTGAAGGCAATCCTGGTGATACGTTCGAAGCCGGCACGTTGGGCAGTTACACCATCGCCGAAGATGGTTCCGTGCTGCTTGGCCCACCGACCGTTTTTAATATTGATAACATCGACGATTTTGATTTCTAGTCTTTTTTAGTACAGAGACTTGACAGGTTTTTAGAAACCTGTCAAGTCTAGATCACAGATACCAGGAACATTACATGAAACGCGTTGGATTTTTACTTAAGGTAAAAGTAGATAAGTTGGATGAATATAAAAAGCATCACGAAAATGTCTGGTCAGAGATGTTGGCAGCGCTCCGTGAGGCTGGTTGGCACAATTATTCGTTATTTCTACACAATAATGGACAACTTTTTGGCTATTTCGAAACACCACACAGTTTAGAACAGGCCCAGGCGCTGATGGCAACCCAAGAAGTGAATACGCGCTGGCAGGAATTCATGGCACCTTATTTTGACGCCAATGCTCGACCAGATGAAATGTTTCAAGAACTCGAAGAAGTCTTCCATTTAGATTGAGAAGTATAAGGAGACAAGATCATGAGCCAACATCCGACAGATGCTGCTATTCACAATGCCTATACACTTGCAAAAGAACGCTATGCAGGCTTAAACGTCGATACGGAAAAAGCTTTAGCCGCCTTAGAAAAGATCGCTATCAGCCTGCATTGCTGGCAGGGTGATGATGTCGGCGGTTTTGAAGACCCGGAGCGGGGCTTGAGCGGTGGCATTATGGCTACCGGTAATTATCCCGGGAAGGCACGTACGGCCGTCGAGTTACGCCAAGACCTTGATAAAGCGTACAGCCTCATTCCCGGTAACCATCGTTTGAATTTGCATGCGATTTATTTGGAGTCAGATACGGCCGTACCACGCAACGAAATCCGCCCTGAACATTTTAGCAATTGGGTCGAGTGGGCCAAAGTCAACAAACATGGCATCGATTTTAACCCTTCTTGTTTTTCGCATCCGTTGGCGGATGATGGTTTCACGCTTGCCAGTGCTGATGATGGTATTCGCAGCTTTTGGATAGAACATTGTATTGCCAGTCGTGAGGTAGCTGCACATTTTGGCAAAGAGTTGGGTACGCCAGCTGTCACTAACATCTGGATTCCCGATGGTTACAAAGACACGCCCATTGATCGTGCAGCCCCACGCCGCCGCCTTAAAGAGTCTCTCGATGCCGTTCTGGCAATGCCAATAGACCCAACATACAATCTGGATGCTGTGGAGTGTAAACTATTTGGCATTGGCTCAGAAAGCTACGTTGTCGGATCACACGAATTCTACATGGGGTACGCCATCCAAAATCAAACATTGCTTTGTTTGGATGCGGGACATTTCCACCCCACAGAGGTTATCTCCGACAAAATCTCATCCGTTTTGCTTTATGTCCCGCAGCTGCTGCTGCATGTCAGCCGCGGCGTGCGTTGGGACAGCGACCATGTTGTGACTTTAACAGACGAATTGCAGGCTATCATGCAGGAAATTGTGCGCGGCGACTATTTGCAGCGTGTTCATATCGGCCTTGATTTCTTTGATGCCAGTATCAACCGCATTGCGGCCTGGACGATTGGCACACGCAATGCGCAACGCGCTTTGCTTATGGCCTTGCTGGAGCCAACTGCACAAATGCGTGTGCTGGAAATGTCTGGTGATTACACAGCTCGTCTAGCGCTGTTGGAAGAGCTCAAAGGCATGCCCTTTGGCGCAGTCTGGGATCAATTTTGCTTGCAGCAAGGTGTTCCTGTCGGCATGGCCTATCTGGATGAAATCTACGCTTATGAAAAACAAGTGCTGGCACACCGTTAACTATAGCTGAGCAATCAGATAAACTAAACATATGAACTTTCAACTATTACACCCTCGCGACCAACTGGTCGCTATTATGAATCGAATATACCACAACGGGATGACGACCCTTAGCGGTGGTAACCTTTCCATTAAAGATGACAATGACGACATCTGGATCACGCCATCAGGCATCGATAAAGGTAAACTCACGCCTAAAGATATGATGTGTGTCAAGGCAGATGGCACTATCGAAGGACCGCACAAACCATCTTCGGAATTTCCCTTTCACCGCGCCATCTACCACCTGCGTCCAGATATGAATGCCATCGTCCATGCCCACCCTCCGGCGCTGGTTGCCTTCAGTATTGTGCGCCAGATACCGGATACACATATCATTCCCCAGGCCAACCGGGTGTGCGGTCCAGTCGGTTATGCTCCTTATGCCCTGCCTGGCAGTGAAAAGTTGGGCGAAAACATCGCCGCCACATTTGCTGAAGGGTATAACATCGTCATTTTAGAGAATCATGGCATGGCCGCCGGAGGTGCAAACTTGCTCGATGCGTTCCACCGCTTGGAAACCCTCGATTTTTGTGCCCGCACGTTGATTCGGGCGCGTGCACTTGGTGAGGTGAAAACATTACCTGAACCGGCATTGAACCTCTTCGATTTCCGGCATAATACACTGCCTGAGTTTGTGCCAACGACACACAGCAGTCGTGAACGTGAACTGCGCCAGCAGATTGTCGATATCACTGCCCGTGCGTATGATCGTCATCTGATGATCAGCACTGAAGGGGTTGTTTCGGCGCGACTGGATGAAACCAGTTTCCTTATTACGCCTACGGGACATGATCGGCGCACGTTGGCGATTGAAGATGTGGTGTTGGTGCGCAATGGTGTGCGCGAAGCTGGCAAGCTGCCCAGCCGTGCAGTACGTTTGCATGCAGCGATCTACGCTCAACATCCCGATCTCAATTGTGTGATGACAGCGCAGTGCCCAAACGCGACGGCCTATGCGATCACGGCCGCTAATTTTGATTCGCGCACGATTCCAGAAAGCTTCATTTTGCTGCGCGATATTCCGCTCATCCCCTTCAAAACGCTGTACACGCAGGCGGAAACGGTGGCAGCAATGGTCTCTTTGCAAAAGCCGGTGCTGTTGGTGCAAAACGACTGTGTGTTGACTGTGGGCACGGATATTC
>JAGRDI010000273.1:0-3032 GCA_020432765.1 Anaerolineales bacterium
ATTTCACCAGAAAGCCCATCAGATCGGGCATCAAACAGCTTTGTTTGTGTGATCTGATTGAAAAGATCAACGGGGCCATGTGCAGTGACACGCATGTAATTGTCGGTGTAGCCACTCCATAACAGGCCATCTTTGTCGGCCCCACTATTAGATTCCCATAGTACCGATGTGGTTTTATTTTCAAATTGTTGGTGGAAAGCCAGGCTCAATTGATTGCCTAAAGCAATCATGTGTCGCGTTCGTTCTTTTTTGATGGAGCCGTGAATTTGATCGCCCATTTTGGCTGCGGCCGTACCGGGGCGCGGGCTGTAGGTGAAGGCGTGTAGACGTGAAAATTTGATTTCTTCTACAAACTCTAAACTGTCTGCAAAATCTGTTTCAGTTTCGCCGGGGAATCCCAAAATGATGTCGGTGCTCAAATTCAGGTTGGGAATGTGGGCGCGTGCGTTTTGGGTGAGTTCGCGGAAATCTTGGCGCGAAGTCCGCCGTGCCATGCGCCGCAAGATCGCGTCACTGCCAGATTGCAAAGGCATATGCAAATGGGGCAGCAAGCGCGGGTTTTGCCAGAGTGTGAAAAAGTCGGGCGCAATATCCCAAGGCTCTAACGAAGACAAACGCAGGCGTGGTATGTCGGTGTGGGTCAAAATCGCCTGTACCAGTTCTTGCAGACCTGTTTTGTTGGCCAGGTCACGGCCGTAACTCCCTAAATGGACACCTGTCAAAACCGCTTCTTGATAACCGGCAGCGGCTAAGGCTTGGATTTCGGCCACGATATCGCCCAGATGTCGACTCTCGCCCATGCCGCGTGCTATGGTTGTGACACAAAAGGTACAGCGGTTGTTGCAGCCATCCTGCACCTTGATAAAAGCGCGTGTATTGCCCATATGACCGGCAAAAAATTCACGCAGCACCGGTTCGCGTTCAAACAGGGGGATGCTGTCAATTTGGGGGTCAAGCAGCGGTATCATACGGGATTTGTCTTTGTTGGGAACAATGCGACCAACCCCTTGCACTTTGCTCAGTTCAGCAGGCGCAATCGTCGCGTAGCAGCCGGTCAGTACAATTTCACTGTCCGGGTTTTGGCGATGGATGCGGCGTGTTTGTGTGCGTGCATCGCGGGCAGCCTCGGAGGTGACAGCGCAGGTATTGATGATGACTTTATCGGCAGCGGCCGAATCGGCGACAATTTCATGTCCGGCAGCCAATAATTGGCGACCCATTGTTTCAATTTCACTTTGATTCAAACGGCAGCCGATGCTGCTCAAATACACTTTCATATGCTTATTTGTCCATAGTATGCCTGTGAACTTTTACCATATCAAGCAAAGAAGGTCAAATTATTTACTGGTTGTTTGGCATGAGATTTGAGCGTATGATTACGCTATGAGTGATGATTTTTTGGGACGTTTGCGACGTTTGGGTGTGATGAAGGGAACACGCCATTTGAAACCTGCTGCTCCACAACGGCCGGTGCCCGCACAGACTGATTTCCCAAACCCACAAACCCTACAGCAGTTGTTTCCCGGTGGTCGTGTTGAAGAAACGGCCGTTGGCGGCTGTTTTGTGCTGGATAAAGTCTATTCGAGCAGCTATCAACATGGTTCAGATAGGCTGCAAGATTTGCTCACCCATTCTGCGCAGCCGGCCGCTGTATTTTGTAAAGACACACGTTTTAACGCATTGGCTTTGCGTGATTTCCTGTTTCTGGATACGGAAACAACAGGATTGGCAGGGGCAGGCACGTTGGCGTTTATGGTGGGTGTCGCCTTTTTTGAGCGGGATGCTTTTGTGGTGCGCCAATATTTTTTACGCGACCACGCTGATGAAGCCGCGATGTTGACTTTGTTGGATGCGTTGTTGGCTGAAAAAGTTGGTTTGATTACGTTTAACGGCCGTACCTTTGACCTGCCCCTGCTTGACACCCGTTTTTTGATGAATCGCATGTTCAGTGATATTCGTGAACGGCCGCATCTGGATTTATTACATCCAGCCCGTCGTTTGTGGCGCAATCGGCTGGGTTCGGTAGCATTGGGTAACCTGGAAAAAAATCTGCTCGGTTTGCGCCGCACACAGGAAGATGTCGAAGGTTGGCTAATTCCAACTTTGTATCATGATTATCTGCGCAGTGGTGATGCCAGTACCATGCAGCGCGTTTTTTACCACAATCAAATCGATATGCTTTCTATGGTGACGCTTGCCGGCCGTGTCATCAAACAATTTGCACATGCATCTGACGCCGATAATCCCTTAGATTTGTTTAGTTTGGGCCGTTGGCAAGCTGATTTGGGCATGGCAGCGGAAGCAGAAGAGAATTATCGGCGTGCTGCTGCCGGGGATTTGCCATTGGCGTTTTATCATCAGGCATTGCAGCGCTTGGGATTGTTATTGAAGAGAAACGGCCGTCGGGATGAAGCTGTTTCCCTCTGGCAGCAGTGGGCCGCCACCACCTTCGACAGTGTCGAACCCCACATCGAACTCGCCAAACATTACGAATGGCACGCCCAAGACATCCCCACAGCTATCCAATGGACCGAAGCCGCCCTCAAACTAGCCAACAGTTGGCCAGCCGCCCACGCTTCCCTGGTACGTGATGAACTTGATCATAGACGTTTGCGCTTAATCGGAAAAATAGTTTGCTAACAGACTATGCTAAAAGACAGAGGCAGACTTTCCTGGCAAATTGCGAGAATAACTTGTCGAAGCTTTCTAACTTGACAACGATACCAGTAATGATACTATTTTAACATAGCTTCTATCGAAAAAATTTTGGCGCAGATGCAACACAATCTAAGATAGATTGGCGAGACAGCGTGATTGAGGAATTGCTTATGAATACTCATCATTACAGTCAATCGTGATTTTCTCAGAGGGTTGACATCTGAGCATTTTTTTTGAGGTTATGGCTCCGCAAGAATTTTGCGAGAAGTTCGGTTTATAGTTAGAGTATTGTTTTAGTCGTTTGCCAAAATCTTGATCACCGTATCTAAATCTTTATCCCCACGACCGCTTAAATTAACGATCACAACCTGATC
>JAGRDI010000273.1:3266-24663 GCA_020432765.1 Anaerolineales bacterium
CCGTCGGGCGTTTGCATGACGAAGCTTTTGGTGCCGTGCAAGACGCCGACGCGGGCGATGTCCAAATCGGCAAAACGCGCCGCATGTTTGCCACTTTCAATGCCTTCACCACCCGCTTCAACGCCAATCAAATCCACACTTTCATCATCCCGGAAGGCATGGAAAATGCCCATCGCATTGCTGCCGCCGCCCACACAGGCGATGATTGCATCGGGTAATTGACCGGTTACTTCCAAAATCTGCTCGCGTGCTTCCTGTCCAATTATGCTTTGGAAATCACGTACCATGACGGGATAGGGATGCGGGCCAAGCACAGAACCCAGCAAGTAATGGGTTGTTTCGACGTTGGTGACCCAATCGCGAATCGCTTCATTGATGGCGTCTTTGAGTGTACGGCTGCCGCTGGACACAGGTCGTACTTCTGCGCCGAGTAATTTCATGCGATAGACATTGGGCTGCTGACGAGCAATGTCAACTTCACCCATGTAGACGACACAATCCAAGCCTAAAAGCGCACACGCGGTAGCTGTGCCGACGCCATGTTGGCCCGCGCCGGTTTCGGCAATGATGCGGGTTTTGCCCATTCGCTGTGCCAGCAAAGCTTGTCCCAGAGCGTTATTGATTTTGTGGGCGCCAGTGTGGTTGAGGTCTTCCCGTTTAAGGTAAATTTGGGCACCACCTAACTGCCGGCTGAGTCTTTTGGCGTAGGTGAGAGGCGACGGCCGTCCTACATAGGTGCGTAGTAAATAAGCAAATTCCGCTTGAAATTCAGGATCATTCTTGGCGGTTTCATACGCCTCAATGAGTTCTTTGATAGCCGGCATGAGCGTTTCAGGGACAAATTGTCCGCCATAAGGGCCAAACTTGCCAAATTGGTCTGGAATAAGTGTGGTTTTTTGTGTCATAAGAAAATAGGTCTCTAAATAGGGTAATAATAGCTTGCTATTGCCCTACTTTTTGTTGGTAATTTTTATTGCGCGTCGCGTATTGTATAAATAGGCGTGTTACGCAATACTCGATAAAATCCAAAACATTATAACAACTTTTAAAGGATTGGAAACAGAGGCTTGCAATCGATTGACTTACCTTCTACAATGTCCCCCGTATGAATGAACCTCGGGTTGATGTTATTCAATTGCAAAAACGTGATCCAGCGGCCTGGTCGGCTTTGTTATCCAGCCATATTGGTCTGGAGGATGTGGTCGTAACGGCCGTTACTGCCCAACCTTTACGCTACAATGCCTCCGCCAGCACCTATTCGCGCCGCGTCACCCGTTACTTATTGAGTTTAGACAACCATACCGATCCGATTACATTCATTGGCAAGCGTACAACGCCATTCGAAGCTTATTTTTACCGTGATTTGGCTGATCAACTTCCGTTTGTAGCGCCGCGTTGTTGGTTTTTACATGTCGCAGAAGATGTAGGCTGGGTCATTCTTGATGATGTTCCTAACCATGTACACCGTGATGACTGGACGGCCGTTGATATTGATGATGCCTTGCGCAATTTGGCGCAGATGCACGCCAAATTCTGGGGAAAGATAGATTTACAAACAAAGTCGCCCTGGTTAACCCATTTCATCGATAAGCAAGAAATCACTTACACGTTTGAAGATTTAAGGCACGAACAATCACAATATTTTGAAGAAGGACCTGCGGCCTTGTTGTCTGAACATGCAATTCAAAATAGCGGCCGATTGGCACCGCGTTTGCTGGCAGCCGCCAACGGTTTGATTGTCATGCGCGATTTAGGCGGTTGGCCGGGAGTGTTAGGCGAAAGCCATCTCGCAGCTGCTGCTGACCTGATTGATGATCCGGTGCCGATATTGGAACCTTTACTGAATTTGCCCATCACTTTGTTACATGGCAACCCACATACCTATCACTGGCACCTTACTTTGTTTGACGAACAGCGGCTTTTGGATTGGCGCGATGTGACCACTGGCCCCGGCATTTGTGATTTGGTTAATTTCCAGGAACAATTTGATCTACTCTATGCGCGGAACGGAACAGTGTATGTACATGTTCGTCATGATTCACCTGCAACGGTTGAGACTATTATTGACAGCTATATTCTGTCGATGAAAGCGGAGTTAGGCTCGAACTTTGATGCACGCGCCTTTCGTCTAGCGCTGCCGGCAGCACGCTGTTTGCATGTCATCCTCAACTGGTTCCCCATGTTTGCCTCCTGGTTCGACCAAATGCCGAGTAAATTCACCTGGCAGCGGGTCAATCGTATGAGTGATGCTGAGTTGATTGGCACATCGATGCAGCCGTTGATCGGGTATCGGCCGTATCTACGCACCGTGTTCCAGCGTTTCCTACAAGCATATCGAATGTTATAAATAGATAAGACGGGCGCATCTTTTTGCTCCTAAAAGCGTATTAACAAGCGGAAATGGTGCGGATGAAAATTCATTTTTATCCACCATACCCCATAATATTTTAAGGATAGTAGATTCATGGGCGTTCTGCTTCAATCATTAGGCTTTGGATTGGCCGTCGCATTTATGCTAGTTGGTGTCGCGGGTATTATTATTCCCATTATCCCCGGGACTTTATTGGTTTGGGTAACGGCCGTTGTTTATGCCTGGGCCACTGACTTTGAAATCATTACCTGGCCATTAGTGGTTCTTTTTACCCTTGTCGCATTGGTGACTGGTATTGCTGATATTTGGCTGCCTTTACTAGGTGCGCAAAAAACGGGTGCATCCAAACGTGCCATGTTTTTGGGCGTTGTTGGTGGCATTATTGGCACCTTTATTCTGCCCATAATTGGTACCATAATTGGATATGGTTTGGGCATTTTACTAGGTGAATATCAGAAAATGCGTGATTTGAAGTTAGCCTGGCGTGCCAGTATCGGCGGTATGGCTGGTTGGGGTGTTGCAACGATTGTCCAATTGGGTGGCGCCTTGTTTATGTTAGTGGTTTTTGTTGTGCGTGTTTTAACAGCATAAGGAAAATGTGATGAATATTGAGAGTTTGCAAACTGTTGGATTATATATAGCCGGCGCTATGGCGATCTGTTTTTTCTTGGCGTTATTCTTATTTTTAATTGTGGTGCGTAAGATGCGTAAAATCAATGTGCCGCTGGGTGCCGGATTTAGCGAGACACTGCTTTATACACCTTTCTTATTGGTCATCTTTATAGATTTATTGGACTTTGCTCTGGATGCGTTGGCAGCTCCGTTTACCTGGATGATATTAGATCGTTTGGGTCTTAAAGCCTTACGCGGCGTTTTTGCTTTTGAAGCGCTGCTGCCCTTTACACAGTTTATTCCCTTGATGACTTTGGCTTGGTTTGGTGTGCGGTTATTTGGAACGAAATTTGATTTGGTTAATCAGTACGATATGAATTCACGTGTCATTGATGGACGTTAGGCCCAAATTTCAATAATTTAGATGGGAACGCTCTACAAGTGAGGAAGGTGAACAATTCTGAATCTTGACCCGGTTAAACGCTGTTTGCTGGCTGATGTGTGGTTAACCGGGTAGGAAATCTTAGGGCTTCAAAAACGACAGCGTGAGTTTCCCTCCTCTTGCGTTGTCGTTTTTTTGTTATAAATGGGAAGCGTACTATGCTTGAATTCGCCTAAAGAATATTAGTTACATATCCCAGGTTGCATCACCAAAAAAATCACCGTGATCTTTGGCTAAAAACGCTTCGATCTTTGCACGCTGGTCGCCGAGTCTGAAATAAGGGCCATGGCCTGGAAAACAAACGGTATCATCTGGCCAGGTGAGTACGACATCTCGCAATGTTTTTAAAGTGGTTTGGAATTCTTCTGCTGACCAGGTTTTGCCGGGGCCGCCTTCAAAAATAGTGTCACCTACAATAATGCGATGATCATTGGCAATCGCGAAACAAATCTGATCCCCTATGTGACCCGGTGTATGGCTAACATTGAGAGTGTGTTCACCTAGTTGGAAGGTGTCACCATCTTTAAGCCAATAATCGGCATCGAGGGTGATGCCAAAGGCATGGGGTCCGGGATGTGCATACAGCGGGAGTTGCAGCCTCTGCCGCATTTCGTCCAATGCACCTGTGTGATCGCCGTGGGTGTGGGTTAACAAGATGGCGATTGGCGTGCTTGCGGCCAACATTTCGATGAGCGATTCGGGATCAGCGCCGGGGTCGATTAAGACGCTTTGGTGTGTGTCCGGGCAAACCAACGCGTAGGTGTTCATACCCCAGGGGCCAACTTGACGGGTACGTAATTCGATAGGTTTTGTGGTCATAAATTCTCTCCTGCGTGTTATAAACGGCCGTAAAAAACCTGTGTTGCATAGTCAAAATAAATACGGCCGTTTTGCTCAAATTCATTAAATAATGTTTGCAAGGCTTTGACAAATGGAATGTGTTGTGGGTTGTCGGGTGCTGGTGCATATGAAGAGGACAGCGCACGTCCTTTCAGCCCTGCAAAATCAAAATCTTGTTGGTTTGATAAGGTGCAGGTTTGACAGCCTGTGGTAAACAACTCGTTGATTTTGTGATCATTGTGGCTGTGGTGGACGATTTTGTAATCAGGACTGTAGGCGCGGAGGACATTTTCAAATGCTTGCATGAAGGGTGTGCCATCAACCTTGCGTGTGTTCCAAATGAGTGCGACAAATGCTTCCGGTTTCAAGATGCGTTGAAATTCGATGCGGGTTTTGGCAGCATCAAACCAGTGGAACGCTTGCCCAACTGTGATCAGGTCGATGCTGTGGTCGCTGAGGGTGGTCTGTTCGGCCGTTCCTTTGCTGCTGATAAAATGTGGATTTTGGGCAAATAATATCTCTGCAGCCAGACGCATGGGATCATTTGGTTCGACAGCATAAACACGATTGCCATTGTCGAGCAGCAGTTGGGTTAATTTGCCGGTGCCAGAGCCTATGTCGGCGATAACGGCCGTTGCTACCAGGCCACAATGCACACGCAAACAATCCAATACAGCCGGTGGATACCCCGGTCTGTATTTGACATAATCATCTACGCGATCTGAAAAGCGTTCAGTGGGTTTCCTTATCATGTCCATAAAAAGCTCAATCCCTTCGACAGTTGGTATAAACCAAATAATAGCAGGGCAATGGCCGAAATCAAGCTTAATAAACGACTAATGCGGGGATCCAGTTTGCTTGTAAGCGCAAATAAGCCGATAAAAGCCATAAAGCCGCCGATGATCGCCACATAGAAGCCGAGGACGAAACTGATGCCATCAATTGGGGCTTCACGCCAGCCGTTGATGAATATGGGTCCGGCGATTGTGGCCCAAAAGATGTATGGATTGGGACTAAGGAAGTTCATCAACGCCGCTTTGAACAGATTTTGCTGGCCTGTATCTGATGGCGTTGGGTTGAGAGAAACGGCCGTTTTGTACGCATAAAAAGCGCCATAGGCCAGATACAGCAAAAACAGACCGCCAATAATTTGTAATATCTGCAAAAACCATACTGGTGTTTGGGTAAGTATGAACAAAACTAGCAAGACAATCGGGCCGTCGCTAATCAAGGGCGCAAAAGCGGCTGGCAATGTCCTGCGCCAGCCGTTCTTGAGTGTTTGTGATAGTAGGAAGGCTTGCAGTGGACCTGGCTGCATGGCAGCCGTTGCACCCAAGACAAGTCCTTGCAATAAAAAAACGAGCAATTGCTCCTCTCCAAAATATCAAAAACAATTAAAATATAAAACGCCAGTGTCCAGAATAATAGATTAAAAGCATTTGGTTATCAGAGTATTTACGCTTGTCTCATTGTCAAAGTATATCATGGAAGGATCAAATGCAGATCGCCGAATTCGTGCCAGAGGTATTCGTGGGCGAGTGCCGTTTGGTATGTCAGTTTTATGTGTTGCCGGCCAGTTAACGCTTGCAACATCGCGAAGTGCGTGGCATGTGGTTCGTGTAGTCCGGTTAGCAGCCCGTTGGCGCTGCGGATACTGCGTTGGGGTGTGATAAGTAAATCGGTCCAGCCGCTGCCGGCATGGGTTGTTTTGTTTTCATCTGTAACTGTTTCGAGGGCGCGGATGACTGTTGTGCCAACGGCAATGATCCGTTTGCCCTGTTGCTGTGCCCGATTGACTAATGCGGCTGTGGCTGCCGGTACGCGATAATATTCTTCGTAGGGTGGTTCATGGTCTTCCAGGCTGGCGACACCGGTATGCAATATTAGAGGCGCAATTTGTACGCCTTTGGCGACCAATTGGGTGATCAATTCAGTCGTAAAAGCCCGGCCCGCAGAAGGCATTTCTGCGCTGCCCAGCTCATTGGCAAAAACGGTTTGATAGTAAGCGGCGGGCCATGCCTGGTTGACATAACTGTATCGAATTGGAAAACCAAATGCAGCGAGATAATCGTGAACAGGTAGAGGCAGTTGCAACGATGCGATCCATAGTCGCACCTGTTTTGAGCCGCTGCGGTGTTGGCTGTTATGTGGTGTGTGCAGAGTAACACGGCCGTTTCCAGGCAGACACAAACTTTCGCCAGCCAGCGCTGTATAGAAAGGTGTTGTCCCGTTCTCGCCTGGCTCACGGAGTTCAACGCTCCAAAGATTTGCGGGCAGGTGTGTAGAAAGGTGCAATTCGAGCCTTGTGCCATCGGCACGCCGTGCTTCGAGAGCAGCGTTGAGCGTGCCACTACAGTTGATGACCAGGAGATCGCCTGCCGAAAGATGGCAGCCGATTTTGCGAAATTGTGTATGGGCGATGCAATCGCTGCCATAATGAGAAACCATTAGTTTGACCTGATCACGTTGTAGACCGCGTGCTTCGGGTGGCTCGGAGGCTTCCAGATGTGGTGGTAATTCGAACTCAAAATTATTGACTGTTTTGGGTGTGGTTGTTTGGAAATTGTACATGCTTGAACTCGTTTTTTTGCCACGAATTGCACGAATTGGACCAGACTGTTTTAATTTGTTTGACACTTCGACTTGGCTCAGTACACGCTTGTGTAATTCGCGGCAGGATTTTTTACACTGCTTGAGGAGCTAATTCACGGGCCACATAACGGCCGTTTGGCCAATTAGTTGTGAGTAAAGCCATGAAGCCAGGTACACTTGCTGCTGGTAATGGGCGATCACTGATGTCTTCACCTGGAAAAGCTTCCTGATGCATTTGGGTACGCATGTCACCGGGATCAACCCAATAAAAGCGGATGTTGGGATTTTCAGCAGCAAGAACGGCCGTTAACTGTTCTAACGCTGCTTTGCTGGAGCCATAGCCACCCCAGCCAGGATAAGCTTCCACGGCTGCATCACTGCTCACATTGATGATCGTTGCGCCGGATCGTAGATGAGGATAAAGTGTTTGTAAAATAGCTAACGGGGCGATTACGTTGATTTGGTAAACTGTAGTTAGACTGTTCAATGGATAGTCCAACAGTGCCGGTTGCGGACTGGGCCCCAAGATACCGGCGTTATTAATAATCACATCCAGGCCACCGATTTTGGCCGCAGCTTCGGCCAACAGTTGGCGATGATCGGGATCGCTGATGTCACCGGCAACGGCCGTTACCTCAGTCCATTGTCTCAATTCAGTTGCAGCCTTGCTTAAATCTTTGGCACCGCGTGCATTGATGAGCAAGTGCCATCCTTGTTGAGCTAATTCGCAGGCAAGGGCAAGCCCTAACCCGCGTGATGCGCCAGAAATGAATGCGGATGGGGTAAATTGGTCTGTCATGGTAGATTAACTCCTGATGATTTTTATTTGCTGAAATGCTAATTAGCTGATCGTTTTTCAGTTATGCTTACATAATATGGGAACGGCCGTTGAAACACATCCGGCAAGCGAACAGGAAAAGTTTACCTTTAGGGACAGGCATCAGCCTGGACAAAAGATCAGGAGATAACTGAATTTGACCATTTTTAGAAAAAGCAGGTATATTGCAAACTATGAGTAAACAATGGAGTTTAGCATCCCGCTATTTGGTTTTAGCGCTGATAATCGGTTTAATCATTTGGTTTATCGTGGCTGCCAATGCATTATGGGGCCCATTGGCGATTTCGGCCTTATTAGCCTTTGTGCTAAACCCAGTTGTCGTTTTAGTGAACAAACGCACCCGCCTCGAACGGCATTGGGTCGTGCTGCTTGTGTACCTCATGGCGTTAGCCTTAATTGTTGCTTTAGCCATTATCATTGTGCCCAATTTACCCCAACATATAGACAGTTTCTCCATTCAATTTGAAAATATCATTGCGCAAGTCATTACAAATTTTGAAGAACCGATTTCCATATTGGGCATGCAAATTTCAATGGCAACCCTCATTAGTTTGCTGCCTTCGCTTTCCTTTAGTGCAGCTCAAGCTGATATCATTATCGATATTATCCGCTCCACCAGTACCAATATCGCTTGGGTCTTAATTGTCGTCGTAACGACCTACTACTTATTACAAGATTGGCTGCGCCTAAGAGCATGGATATTGAAGGCTGTCCCCTCAGAATATGAATATGATTTCACGCGCATCTATATTCAACTGCGAGATGTATGGCAGCGGTATTTACAAGGTCAGTTACGCTTGATGATTATTGTTGGTTTTGTTACTGGCGTGGCAGCCACTGCGATTGGTTTACAAGGGGCCTGGTTGTTTGGCTTATTGGCTGGTATTTTTGATGTGGTGATGTCAGTTGGACCAATGATCGTGATGATTTTTGCGGCAATTGTGGCACTTTTTACAGGGTCAGCGTATTTGCCGATACCTAATGTATGGTTTGCACTGTTGGTGTTGGTTATTTTTGGTTTAATCCAGGTAATTGAGAATATTTGGCTGCGACCACGCATCATGCGTCAAACCTTGCGTTTGCATCCGGCATTGGTTTTTGTGGGTGTGATTGCTGCATTGGCGACGGCAGGCATATTAGTTGCCTTGATTATTGTGCCATTGATGAGCTCAGTGTTAGTGATCGCCCGTTATCTGTACTGTAAGATTTTAGATATCGATCCGTGGGATTAGACCGCATTCCAGTTGCCCTTATATTTTTGTCATTATTTCTGGACCGTTTTGTGTAATCGCAATAGTGTGTTCGTATTGTACCGATAGTTTGCCGTCTGCTGTGATCACAGTCCAGCCATCGTTGAGCAAAATCCATTCGTGTGTACCAGCATTGATCATTGGTTCGATTGTGAAGGTCATGCCTGGCCGCAGCCTGGGGCCGCGTGATGCCTGGTGAATGTGGGAGACGGATGGTGATTCGTGCAGATTGCGGCCAATGCCATGTCCACCCCATTCATGTACAACTGCCACACCTTGTGAATCTGTGTAGTCGTTGATTGCATGACCGATATCATGTAAAAAGCCACCAGATTGTGCTGCCTCGATGCCCACCCGCAACGCTTCTTTGCCGATATTCATGAGGCGGTCAACATGCGGGGCAACAGTGCCAACAGGAAATGTATAACAAGCATCACCACAGTAGCCTTGATAGCGCAGGCCAATATCGATGCCAATAATATCACCTGCTTTTAAGATGCGTTCGTTTGGTAGGCCATGGCAAATTTCATGGTTGACGGAAGCACAAATAACACCAGGGAAAGGAGGGTGTTCAGCTGAACTGCCTTCATAGCCTTTATATAATGGCTCCGCTCCCATGGCTGCAATATAATCTTCGACTAATTTGTCTAGCACGATAAGGCTGACACCCGGTTTGATGTTTTCTTCAAGTAAAGCGAAGCATTCCGCAACCATGCGCCCAGCAGTGCGCATGCGATCGAGGGCCTTTTTGTTTTTGCGTTGCATAAAGTTCTAATTCCACTGTTAATTGATTTGTCTTGAAATGTGTATTTATTGTTACGGATTACGCTAATATTTTACCCTGCAAAGCAGCCATCATGCGCTTCAATGCACCAGCAAATGAATGAAAAGCGTAGGTCGGATTGTGAATCCGATTTACAAGGAAGTATAACACAAAAAAGAATGGGTGAATCTTTAATATTGACTGTTTTCTTGAAGAATGTCTGGCATAAGATAGACAAATCTGAAAGGTGAAAAATGTTCCATGAATATGGGTTCAAAACCTAAGTTTGCATAAGGAACATGGGCAAATCTGAAATTATCCTTGTCAGGGTTAAAATATTGCACAATTGGGGTGTCCGAGGCGATGATCGCCATGGCATCGGCATTGACTGGAATAGTGTCTCCAATGGGATTGACGACGAATGCAGGTAAGAACGCACCTGATGATAAGCGGGCACTACGGCCGAATCCAAACAGACGAATCATGTCCCAATTCATTTGCATCGATGAACGCCTTTGTTCATTTAGGTGGGCTTCACAAATGAGTTGGTTGTTGGCTGTATAAAATTTGAAGGATTTACGGCCGTTTCCCCTTGTAATTTCAGCGCGATTTAATTTTGCATCCAGCCCCAACAATTCACGGTTAAAGGCGACAACCCGCTCAGAATTGTTCCATAAGCCATGACAAAACAGACGTGTATCCGGATGCTCAATCAGGGCGTGTAACGGGCTTAAAGGTTTGTTCTGAATGGGTGTCAGCTTTTTATGCGCCGCGAAGATTGACAGTTGCAGCTCGTTGTGAGGTCCCAGACTTGCATCGCTGAAGTCACATAACCAGATGCCGACCAAACCTTTGTTTGCCTGGTTGGTGACGGGAAATAGGTTTTGCCCCTCTAAAAGTCGAGTCACGGCCGTTAAATTAGCCGTTCCGATCAAAAGCGACCCATGTCCATCATAGACTTGATAAGGGATGGGCACGCTGCCGACAGAAATTTGACGCTCGCCTGTGATTGGGAATTGTTTGAAAATTGGATGTTTAGCCATAATAATTGACGATTGTCAATCGACAAGTGTCAATTGTCAATTAATTTGCCATGTCAGTTTCATTTTCTTCACTCCATTTCTTCAACTGCACCTTTAAGAGCAACATTACCCGCTCCGGCGGTTCACTTTTATTCATGAAGGCATCTATGCCTGCGTCAAAGGCTTGGTGTTTTGCTTCCGGGCGGCTGCTCATGGCGATTATTTTGAGAGACGGCCGTTTGTTTTCAATCGTTAACGTATAGGTAACAATTCCTCTTTTGAACAAAAACCCGCATTCAACGAATCTATTAATGATGATGGAGATGCTGAATGACCGCTTACAACATGCATGCGTACAGTCTACATGCGGTGCTTTTGTTGATGCTGTCTAAAAACGAACGAGGCCTGAGCCTGCCAGAGCCCGGCCTTCGGCAGGCTCAGGCCTCATCTTAAATTAACAATTTTTCCGCGCATGCTGCAATTTGACTGCTATTGTAAAATTGTCGCGCCGGTTGTTAATGTATAAGGATCGCTTGCTTCATCGGTAATCAATTCAACCTGGATCGCAATAAATTCGGGTGCATCTTCAGGGATGGCTAGTTTAATTTCCCATAGCCCAAAGTCTGCAGTTGAGGTAACACCTTCGGCAATAACTTCCTGCGTCTCTTGATTGATAAACGTTACTTTAACTTCAGGCGCATTCACTGCGTAACCGGCAACCGTGCCTGTCTCGCCAGCCTTAAATTGATAGGTGGAATTTTCCAACCCGATGCGATTCGCACGTTCATCGTCAGGACTTAAGATGGGCAGGCTGCTTTGCACTTCACGCCAATCACCCTCACCATAAACGCCGGTATAAGTTGTGGCGCATGCTGTGTCATCGAGAATATCTGCGGGCAGAAGGACGACACCTTGCCAAGTTCCTCCACCTTCTACAGTAAAACTTTGTTGCGCGTCCCAGGTCGTGCAGCCCTCAATCAAGACGCCAATACCGACAAGATTGTCGATGGGGTTTTGTACGTCGCCTTCAAAGTAAACTGGGTAGCCGGCTACGGCCGTTTCTCCCGAATAAGGTCGAAAAAGACGTACAACTGGTTCACCAGCTGCTGGCTGCACAGTCCCTGAACTTGGCCCGATGTAGATGTCAACGGCCGTTTCTTCACTCTCGGTGGCTGCAACCAAATTGCCACGTCCCTGGACATTCAACGGCACGACGAGTTCTGCCGTCCAGTCGCCTGTCGTTGGATCGACAACGGCCGTTGCTCCGGCTAATGTATTGGTGCCCGCTGTTAGCGTAATAGTTACCGCGCTGCCATACGCAGGATCAACATAGCCCGCCACAGGCAGTGTTTCGCCGATGCGTGTCTCGCCACCATCAACCGGATAGACAATCGTCAGCAGCAAATTACCATTTGCATCTGTGTTACGTGCCGTTTCCTCTTTTTCGACCTTAATTGTGGCCACTGTATTGTCCAAAACTGACAAATCAGGCTCAAAATCGCTGTTAGACAAGCCATCCAAAGTTGTGACAACCTCATTGATATAAGTGTCGTAGTTCGCAGCAAGCGCATCCCAGTCGGTATCGGCGGGAATTTCATCTGGCAGCATTTCTGTGCGCACGGGAAAGGTTGCAGAGACGTAATATTGTCCGTCACTTGTCAACCCCTGGAAGGTATAAAAAAGTCCTTGATTGGTGATAGGATTGATCGATTGTGCAAACATGGTTACATATCGAATACCGTCACCACTGGCAAAATTTTGGTAGGAAAATTGGGTGGAAAATACCATGGAAGCATTGACGAGCGGCAAATAGGGTAGCTGCTCAGGTGTTTCTGGCTGGTTGGTCAAAATATCTTGTAAGGTTTCGATTTGGTCTTTGGCGAAGGTGCTGCGGCTGGCTGTTTCCAAAACCGGGTAGATAGCGATATTGGCTGTGGGAAACCCTTCACTAATGATGTAATCTTCAAAAGTGAAGAGATCATAGGTTGGTGGATTGTTCCAGCCGGGGCCTTGTTGTGGTTGGCCGGGCGCTTCAATGGTTTCTGCTTTTACGCCACTGGCGAGATCGACTGGGTAGCTGAAGGAGATATCGTTAAATTCAACAACATTATCCTCGCTGTCATTGGGGGTATCCAATGGCACGCCTTCTGCATTGCCAGGTGCTTGTGTAGGCTCTGGGCCTGGCTCTTCGGTGGGGACGGCAATGACGACTTCAGGATTTGGGGTAGTTTCGGTTGGAGGTTCTGTGGCTGATTGTTCTTGCACAACGGCCGTTGCTTCAGTTTGTGTTTCTGTTGTTGGCTCTGAGGTTGTTGTGGCTTCTGGTGACGTGCCGCCACAAGCAGTAACCAGTATCAAAATCAGGAATAATAATGTGATTCGATCCAAATTTCTTTTCATATTTTGCTCCTCAATATCTTCAGTGTTCATCCCAATTATACAAAAAAGCGTCACAAGATTTTAGCCTGTGACGCTTTTTAATAATCTACTGGAGTCTGGCGAATTTTAGACTTGTCAGGTTTCTAATACGAGTGGAATGTGAGCAAATTGATCATAAAACCTGACAAGTCTCCTATGGTAAAATAAAAAACGCCAGTGTCCAATCATCTAAAGAATGATGGACGATTTAGACTTCACCGGATGTGATGGCGACCTTGACTTCTGCAATCGCTTTGGTGACTTCAATTTCACGCGGACAGGCGTTTGTGCAGTTAAATACTGTGCGGCAGCGCCAGACGCCAAAGGAATCTGACATAATTTGAAGGCGGTCTGCAGCGGCCGTATCGCGAGTATCGAAAATGAACCGGTGGGCAGTAACAATAGCTGCGGGACCGACGTAACGGCCGTTTGACCAAAAACTCGGACATGAACTCGTGCAGCAGGCACACAAAATACATTTGGTTGTGTCGTCAAAACGGGCTCGGTCGGCGATCGATTGACGCCGCTCGCGACCATCTTCGGGAACCGGCTCATCATTGACAAAATAGGGTATCACCGAGCGGTAATGGTCCATAAATGGTTCCATATCAACGACCAAATCTTTGATCACCGTCATGCCCAAAATCGGTTCAACCTGGATTGTGACTGTATCATCATCTTTCTTGAGGCGCTGTACCAACATTTTGCAGGCCAACGCATTGGCTCCATTGATACGCATTGCATCAGACCCACAAACCCCATGTGCGCATGAACGCCGCAGTGTTAAAGTGCCGTCCTGTTCCCATTTGACGCGGTGAAGCAGATCCAATACGGAATCGGTCTTATTGACATCATCCAGTGTAAACTCGCCCCACGTGGGTTTTTTGTCTTTCTCAGGATTAAAACGACGAATTCGAAGCTGTGCTTGCATCTTAATCTCCTTTAATACACGCGTGGTTTGGGTTGATAGCGGTCAATCACCACCGGTTTGTAGTCGAGCTCATACGCGCCTTCACCGACTTTGAAACAAAATGTATGTTTGAGCCAATCTTCATCGTTGCGCTCTGGATAATCATCCCTCGCGTGTGCACCGCGACTTTCAGGACGGGTGATGGCAGAAACGGCCGTTACCTCAGCCAATTCCAACAAACAACCCAACTCCCAAGCCTCTAACAAATCTGTATTAAACTGTTTGCTCTTGTCCTGAACTTCCACATCCAAATACTCTTGGCGCAAAATTTTCAAGTTGGCAATAGCTTCACGCATTGTTTCTTCAGTACGGAAAACACTTACATTTTTAGTCATGGTGGTCTGCATTTTGTTGCGCACTTCGTATGCCTTGACCTTGCCTTTGTTGTCACGCAAACGCGCAAACTCAACCATTATTTGCGCAGCCGGGTTATCAGGGAGGGGGGCTAATTCGGCTGTTTTGCAATATTTTGCCATGTCAACACCGGCCAGCCGTCCAAAAACGACCAGGTCAGTCAGAGAATTGGTTCCCAGACGATTAGCGCCATGTACCGATACGCATGCTGTCTCACCGGCTGCATACAAACCAGGGATGACATCATTGGCGGCGTTCATAAAAACACGGCCGTTGGCATCTGTTGGAATGCCACCCATCGCATAATGCGCGGTGGGCTGCACCGGCATTGGCTCTGTAACTGGATCAACACCCAAATAGGTGCGTGTAAAATCAGCGATGTCGGGTAATTTAGCCTCGATATATTCACGGCTAATGCGCCTGTCTTCGCCATCTTTTTCATAATAATAATTAACGGTTTCCGGCGTGACATCGAGGTGGACATAATTTTTTCCGTTGATGCCGCGTCCAGCTTGTACTTCCAGATAAATTGCTCGACTGACTACATCGCGACTGGCAAGGTCTTTGATATTAGGCGCATATACTTCCATGAAACGTTCACCTTTACCATTGATCAGCACACCGCCTTCACCGCGTACACCTTCTGTAATCAAAATCCCAAGTTTGAAAATGCCTGTAGGATGGAATTGGAAAAACTCCATATCCTCCATTGGGATGCCGCGACGTAAGCAGATAGCTGCGCCATCACCTGTCAGAGAATGCGCGTTGGATGTGACTTCCCAACAGCGTCCCCAACCACCAGAGGCAAATAAAACCGCTTTGCTGTGGAAAACATGGAAATCGCCAGTTGCAATTTCGATGGCTACCACGCCGCGTACCGTATCATCCACACGAATTAAATCAACCACATGGAATTCATCGAAGAAGTTGACATTGTTTTTGACACATTGTTGATACAATGTTTGCAAAATCATATGGCCAGTACGATCTGCGGCATGGCAGGCACGCATAACTGGCTTGCCTGTGTTCTTGTTTGTATGGCCGCCAAAGCGGCGTTGTGAAATAGTTCCATCTGGGAAACGGTCGAAGGGTAATCCCATATGTTCCAGTTCGATAATGGTTGGAATAGCCTCTTTACACAAGACATCAACGGCATCCTGGTCAGCTAGATAATCAGAACCTTTTACAGTGTCATAAGCATGCCATTCCCAATTATCTTCTTCCATATTGCCTAACGCGGCACCGACGCCGCCTTGCGCAGCACCTGTATGTGAACGTGTAGGATATAGTTTTGAAATGACGGCCACATCAATTTCGCGGCTGGCGTATAGGGCGGCCATTAAACCAGCACCCCCGCCGCCAACTATGATGGCGTCAAAAGTATGTGTTGTTACATTTGCCATGTGATAACTTCCTTAATTAGATAGGATCGCGCTGGGATCAAACATGAAGATCGCATAGCTGGCCCAAAGCAGTGTCACGATGGTGAAGATCACCAAAATGATATTGATGGCTTTGATTGCACCAGCACTATGGATGTAATCTTCCAGAACATTACGCAGGCCATTGATGCCATGTGGAATGGCAAAGTAGAGTAGGAGAAGGTCATAAGCACGCCAGCCCCATGAGCTCCACTGTTGTGCGACATATTGAATGGTTAAGTTGGTAGCGCTGTTGAGTACATGTTGAATCATCATGTGTCCGACAGCCAAGATCAAGAGCGCCATGCCCGAGACGCGCATAAAAAGAAATGCACGGCGTTCGAAGTTGCTTTGAATAGTTACTTTGCGGTAGGTAACGGGTGAATTTTCATTAATTACAGCCATTCTATTCTCCTGTTTAATTTATGGAGCCATGTAATCAGATGGCAGCGGGAAGCGTAAACAGGTTTCACCTGCTGCGGCTAATTCCCCGCAATGGGAGGCCATTGTAAAGAGCATATAGGCACCGATGGGAATAAACACAATTAAGAATAATGCCCAAACAATGTTGACGCTGCGTTTTTGATGTAGCCACCATTCAGGTTTAAAGTCTAAGAGTGAAATGCGGATGCCGTTAAAGGCGTGGAATAATATAGCGGCCATGATTGCGATTTCACCAAGGCCAAAGAGTGGGTGTTTGAAGACATCAATAGCCCACATGTATAGTTCTGGTTTGTAAAAAGCCAGAGCAGTTTCCCAAACATGTATGACTAAGAATGCTAGAATACCCAGTCCTGCTAAACGGTGGGCCATCCAGCTATATTGGCCGCTGCGTCCGCGGTAGCGGATGCTCTCGCGAATCGTTCCGACCAGAGAAAGTGATGCCATATGTTTGTTTCCTCCTCGCTTAAAAATCGTTTGTGTAAGTTTTCACGGGCAAAATTATAACACGTTTAAACGGGTAAGATAAGAGATGGATTAGAAATCGAGAAAAATAATATTGTATATGTGCCATGAATGATTTGTATTGGTGATGTTAATGTTTGTTGTAAATCAGGGATGGGACTGTTGCGAATGGGGGGGGGGACTGCTAAACTTGTCTCACAATGATACGGCCGTTTACCCTACGTGATTTACCGCTAGTCAGACGCTTGAGTGAACAGGGAATTTCCCTGCATACCCAGTCTGATCTTGCTGATAATTTGTACCCGCTGCGAGGTGCTTTATTCAGCATGGTTGTTGGCGGTGATTTCCCGACTTATGTCTGGAAATCGGAAGATCGTGAAATGACCGGATTCATCCAACTTTTATTGGATGAAGAGCATAATCATGCCCGTATTTTGTTTCTCAGTCCGGCCATATCAAGTGGAAATGGGAATGTTGACCCGGCTGATAATAAAAACATGTTTGAACAAGTGTGGTTGTCGTTGTTGGATCAGGCAGTGGTTGAGACCGGACAACATGGTGTTCATAGCCTTGTGGCTGAAGTAAGCGAGACTGGACCGGAACTGCCAGTGTTGCGCCGTGCCGGTTTTGCTGTTTATACGCGCCAGGACATTTGGATTTTAGAAGTGGGTATGCAAACCGGTTCAAAATCTACTCTTAGCCTACAACGACGGCGTGCAAGCGATGATTGGGATATTCAACTCCTTTATGCCAATATGGTGCCGCGGTTGGTACAATTAGTAGAACCCATGCCAACTTTAATAGATGATGACACATGGATATTGCGTAACGGTCAGGGTGAACTGGAGGCTTTTGTGCATACACACCAAGGCAGCGCGGCCACTTGGATGCGCTTTTTTATTCATCCTAATGCTGAAGCAGACGCATATGATATTGTAACGGCCGCTTTACAAGTCAATTCGCCACGTCCCAACAGGCCGGTCTATTGCTGTGTGCGGCGTTATGAAGGCTGGCTTACCACTGCCCTGGAGCGCAGTGGTTTCCGCATTTGGGGCAGCCAGGCGGTCATGGTGAAGCATACGGTTCACTATGCCAAGAAGACCATGCCCAAGTTGGTGACTGCTATAGATGGTCAAGGTATTCCTGTTTCTTCGCCTTATGTTCAGCGATATGAATCAAATGGGGACGCTAATCAATCCAAAAACTTATGAGCAATTAACAGCTTAACATTACTTTCAAATTTAATATGGTACATATACAAGCACGAGAAGATTTACAAACATTATTATTAATTTTACCCCAAAGCATTCGCGAACATCTAGAGGTTTTTGGCAACCAGGACGAGCTCTTGGAAGTCGTCTTGGATTTAGGCCGTGTGCCAACAGCCCGTTTTGTTGATGGCGAAAAAGTGATCCGCGACGTAGAAGTTAACCAAGCCGAAATTAATATGGTTGTTGAGGGTGTAGGTGATTTTGACGATGATAATCGCGCCGGCATTGCACGCACATTGCATCGCATTTCTTGCATTCGCAACCGGCGTGGTCAAATTGTCGGCTTAACCTGCCGTGTTGGACGTGCCGTCGTGGGGACAATCGATATCATCCAGGATATTGTTGACGAAGGGCACAGCATCCTGCTTTTAGGTCGTCCCGGCGTTGGCAAAACAACGATGCTGCGTGAAATGGCACGTATTTTGGCCGAAAAGAAGCGTGTTGTTATCGTTGATACGAGTAACGAGATTGGCGGTGATGGTGATATTCCACACCCCGCCATTGGCAAAGCACGCCGTATGCAAGTGCCACGGCCGTCACACCAGCACGAGACAATGATTGAAGCGGTTGAAAATCACAGTCCTGAAGTCATTGTTATTGATGAAATTGGCCGTGAACGCGAGGCCACAGCCGCACGTACAATTAATGAACGCGGTGTCCAGCTTATCGGCACAGCACACGGCAATACATTGGAAAACCTGATGTTGAACCCGACCTTGTCTGATTTGGTTGGTGGTATTGAAAGCGTGACTTTGTCTGATGAAGAAGCACGCCGCCGCGGCACACAAAAAACAGTTTTGGAACGTCGTGCGCCACCAACATTTGATGTCTTGATTGAAATCCAAGATCGACAAAAGTTATTGGCGCATCGTGATGTGACCGACGCCATTGACCGCATGTTACGCGGGGAGCCGTTGCAGATGGAACTACGTTTTCGTGATGAAGGTGGCAATATTCAACGCGAGCAGCAAACGCTGCGTATTTCTTCACCAGCCGTAACTGGTCGTCGTGGCGGGCGAACTGCGCGTGATACGCGTGAATTGATGACAGCAGAACAAGGTAAAGCATCTGTTGTGGCCGATAGAAATGGTGGCAACGGCCGTGTACCGGCTGCCAATATTCCTGTTGAAAGCACCGAAACCCGGACATTGAAAGTCTATGCCTATGGTGTGGCGCGTAATCGACTGTATCAGGCAGCGAAAAGTGTGAATGCACGGGTCATTATCGAAGAAGATTTACGCGAGGCGGATGTATTGGTTACGCTCAAAAGTTACTACCGCAAAAAACGCCGTTTGATCAATGATGCCGAAAACCGGCGCAAACCGGTGTATGTGCTGCGGGCGAATACAGTACAGCAAATGGAGCGTTTTCTAATTGAAGCATTGGGGTTGGAGGTGCCGCCCAATGACCCTTTTGATTCGGCCGTTGCTGAAGCCGAAGAGGCGATAGAACTGGTGCAAGCGGGCCAGCAAAGTGTTGACCTAAGCCCGGTCGGTTCTGCATTGCGGCGTTATCAACATCAACTGGCGCGCAATGCTGACCTTGTCTCGCATAGTTATGGTCATGAACCACGCCGCCATGTGCGCATTTTTAGTACACGACGCAACTAAATAATTGCCAATTGACAACTATCAATTGGCAATTTTACTAGATGTTTATCACTTTTGAAGGGCCAGAAGGCAGCGGTAAAACAACACAAATAAAATTATTGACCCCATTTTTGCAAAAACAGGGTTTTGCGGTCGTGGCAACACGCGAGCCGGGGGGCACATCAATTGGTGACCAAATTCGCGTGATTTTGCATGCGGTTGGCAACCGTGAAATGCAGCCAATTTCTGAGGTGCTGCTTTATTCAGCGTCGCGGGCGCAGTTGGTGCGCGAACTGGTACAGCCTGCATTACGAGACGGCAAAATTGTGTTGTGTGATCGGTTTGCGGATAGCACGATTGCGTACCAAGGATACGGCCGTGGACTCAGCCTGCCCGATCTACAAGCACTGACTAAAATAGCAACTGGTGGTTTGCAGCCAGACTTAACCCTGTTTTTAGATATTGATGTAGAACTGGGGCTAGCGCGGCGAGTTTCTGGTGGTGATGAAATGAACCGGCTTGATTTGGAAACGGTTGCTTTTCATCAACGTGTACGTGCAGGTTACCATCAGCAAATGCAGGCTGATCCGCAGCGTTGGGTGGTCGTAGATGCCAACCGGTCACCGGAGTTGGTGCAGATTGATTTGCGTCAGATTATTCTCAATAAATTGATCTCCAGGAGTTGAATTTGAATAATGACCTTTTTGTAAAGATTGTGCGTTGGGTGGTGGTGATTGCTATTCCGTTTTTGTTGACGGTTGGCACGGTGCGTTTGTTGATAAGTTGGGAATCACCTAGTTATCCAGAATGGGAATACGGCCGTATTGCTCCCGATCAATTTGGCTTTACTCCAGAAGAACGGCTGCACTATGCGGATGCGACCCTGGCTTATCTGCGTAGACCTGAATCTTCTGCTGAGACAATTTATTTGCTTGAAGATTTGCGTTTACCAGGCGGCGATTTGCCTTTATACAATGAACGCGAAATCGGTCATATGGTCGATGTCAAAGATGTGGCTGATTCGTTTGTCACTGTGTTTTGGGTGTTGTTCAGCATTGTGGTAGGCGGGTTAATTGTTTTGTTTCTACGCCCACAAACAAGGCGACAAGGCGCATTAGCCTTATGGCATGGCGGTTTGTTAACAGTCATCATCGTGATTGCTGTTATGGTTTTTATCGGTGTGGCCTGGGGCGTTGCATTTACACTGTTCCACAATCTCTTTTTCAATTCTGGTACCTGGACATTTTACTACAGCGACTCATTGATCAGGCTCTTCCCGGAACAGTTTTGGTTCGATTTTGGCCTTTTGTGGACGGGGACTATTTTGGTTAGTGGGGTCATTTTGGCCGTGATTGGATATCTGCTTAAACGCTAATATTTCAACAAGTTATCAAGTTTTCTTAATTATGAAGTATGTATTGATTACGGGTGTTTCTACGGGAATTGGGTATGCGACAACGGCCGTTCTGATCGAGCGTGGTTATCATGTGTTGGGCAGTGTGCGCAAACTGACGGATGTTGAGCGTTTACGGCTGAATTTTGGTGAGCGTTTTACGCCTTTGTTGTTTGATGTAACCGATCATGCGGGCATAAAAACGGCCGTTGCTCAAACCAAAACCATCATCGGCGACCAGAATCTGACAGCCCTCATCAACAATGCAGGAATTGTCATTCCTGGTCCACTCATGCACGTTTTGCTTGTTGATGTGCGTCAGCAATTTGAGGTTAATGTGATCGG
>JAGRDI010000274.1:0-5852 GCA_020432765.1 Anaerolineales bacterium
GGCAGATAAATCTGCACCTATAATGGCAACTTGTTCGTGTACCTATGTTTACCTTTGTACTTGACAGATGCCATCATCGACGCGTGCGGCCGTTCTAGACCCGACCGGCCAAACCTTTCATGCCGATCTAAAATTAATAGTAGAAGTGGAAACCAAACCATGATACACTGGCGACATACTGTCCCCAACTTTCTCAAAGACCCTTGCACATTATCATGCATTGGCCGAACTTTAAAACCGCTGCGGAGTGGTTGGAAGGAGCATTGTAACTATTAGAAAACAGTGATTTGCAACACTTGCTGCCTGTCGTTGTTCGCTTGCCTTCACATACTTGCTGATTGGGCGTTTTGACGAAGCGGCTGCGCAAGTTGACACGGCCGAACGGGCCTTCAAAGATGCAGGGGACAAATTAGGCGGGCTTGCTGTCTTTACATCCGGGCCAGCTACCAACGCCGCCGATCCGATTTACAGCAAGCGATTGTGCATACGGACAAAGCTGTCGAATACCTGAACCGTGCAATTGACCATTTCCGGCACACTGAGCAGATGGAAAGCTGTACTTCACCAGGATCGCCCAAATGAAGTGCCGCTTACTTGGCTGAGGCTCTAGCTTTGGGGCAGGCACAACAGGCTCAAGCACAAATTGCCTTAACCCACCGCTTCTTGGCCGTAGCGCTGTTGGCCACAAATGGCTTAGAAGCCGCAAAATTCCGCCTTCAGCATATCCTATGGCAGCGACTCACAAACAACACCATCACCACCACCATCTAGCTTGTGAATGTCCTCCCCGGTTTCACCCAGGCAAAATTCATAACAGGCTTGAGCTGATGATTGGGTTTCAAAATCGGAGCAATTGTGGCGGTTGGCAGCACATGTGTTGCAGCCGACTGGCATTGCCTGGATTTCATTGAGTGCCCAAAAACCACGTTGCGCCTGACGCGCTTCGCTTTGAAGTTCGGCGAAATAATCGGCATTGGCGACATCTGGCGGAAAAGTGATCGTGCGTGCAAACCCATTGGCGATTAGTTCAGCATTGACAAAGGTGCTGTCGGGTAAATATATATAACGCAGCAAACGGCCGTATTGATCTGTATCAGAAATATCTTTTACCAAAACAACCTCTTTGCCACCAACTAAATCCCGATTGGCGGCCGCAGCTTCTTTATAAAATGGCTCTTCGCGTTCAGGGGTGTCTACACCCACATACCGCACACGATATTCCTCCCCATTGATGACCACATCAATCGTATCACCATCAATCACATCAACAACCAGTGCCAGATCGCCATCTGGAGGTTCGACATTATTACCAACTGTGTCGCTGTCGACAGCTACCCCATTGTTGAGAGTTGAATCAGTTGACGTTTGTGAGGAACCGCTACAACTTACTCCGCTCAAGAATAAAAGGAACATAAAAAGATAAGAAATTCTGTTTCGCATGACCCGCATTATACACCTTTCATAATCAGTCAGGTATAATGTTTGGAGCGTCTCAGCTATTTAGCTATCAGCGTTTAGCCTAGAGGTAAGGCAAATTCCACAACCTAAACGCGTAGATGTAACAGGAAGCTGACGAGCTAACGAGCATGAAGGATTAAATACATGAAAGCATTTGTTACAGGTGGTACAGGATTTATTGGACAACATGTGGTGCGCAAATTGATTAAGCGTGGTTATGCAGTGAATGCATTGGCACGTTCGCCCCAAAGTGTAGAGATTATTGAAAGCTTGGGCGCAGCGGCCGTTTCTGGCGACATCACCGACGCAGCATCCATGCAAGCCGGAATGGAAGGCTGTGACCTCGTTTTCCATTTAGCCGCCTGGTATGAACTCGGTAACATTAATTGGGAAAAGATGGAAACGATCAATGTGGGCGGCACGCGCAAAGTCCTGCGATTGGCGCATAAATTGGGTATCCCTAAGATCGTCTACGCCAGTACCATCGCTGTCTTTGGCGACACACAGGGTGAGTTGGTAGATGAACATTATTTTAACGATGGCCCCTTTATCACCGATTACGACCGCACAAAATGGCTCGCGCATTACAAAGTGGCCTTGCCCTTGATCGAAAAAGGCGCCCCCATTATTATTGCCATGCCTGGTGTTGTTTACGGCCCAGGCGACCACAGCATGATTGCCGAATTGATGCGCATGTTTTACCGTGGTTACCCCATCTTACCTGCCCCTGAATCTACCGTTACTTATGCCCATGTTGAAGATATCGCCGAAGGCATTGTTTTAACTGCTGAAAAAGGTCAAATTGGTGAGAGTTATATCCTGGCCGGCCCCGCAATTCCATTGGGCGAGATGGTAGACTTTTGGTCGCATTTGACCGGAAAACCAGCACCGCCGTTGCGTATTCCTGCTAAGATGGTACGTCCTTTGGCCCCTACAATGGGCTTGATCACTGGTTTCACTGATTTGAAATCGGCGTTTAGCGTGGATGGTGCGGCCGTTGCAGGGGCAACCTATATGGCACGTGCAGACAAAGCACGCCGGGAACTTGGCTGGAAGACACGGCCGTTGCAAACCGGCATGTTAGAAACCTTCGAATGGATCGCACGCACAGAGGATGAACGCGAAACGGCCGTTGTGCGTAAATGGGAAGAGCAAATTGGTAAATTAGTCTTGGTGGGAGCGCTGCTCTTGTTTGTGGCGTGGCTGCTTGGAAGACGGCGTAAAGCGTGAACGGCCGCTGTGTGCAAGCGCGAAGCCACAATCAAAGTATTGGTGTTGGCAGGTGTCTTGTTAAAGGTGTGCAGCAGAATTCTTCAAAAAATATGACCGTTATTACAGCGTCTTTTAAATAAAGTTGACACAGCGCGTATGTCAGGGTAGGATATTCGGCTACAACGAAGTTGTCTAATACAATAACCAAGCTGTATTAAATCATTCCAAAATTACCATACGAATTTAAGTAAAGTGACTGTTCCGAGTTAAAATGGGGCGGTCATTTTTATCATTAGGCATATCGTCCCTTATTTTTTTAATGGACGCGCCATTAGGAGCAATCAATGCGCCGAGAAGTATTGACATGGTCTGATGTCGATAAATTGATTGATTATCTTGCACCGCAAATACACGGCCGTTTCGATTCCATGTTAATCATCACACGAGGTGGTATCGTACCTGGCGGCATGTTGGCTGAAGCCCTCAACATTACCTATATTTTAACTGCTTCAATCCGATTTCCGGCTGACTTTCCCGGAATGCAATCACCGGAGCAGATCAAATACGCGATCCCTGAATTCATCCAATTTCCAGATGATGAAATGCTTGAGGGGCGGCGTATTTTAATCGTTGATGATGTGTGGACAAAAGGTCGTAATAGTGTCACCGTTGCCAATCATGTTGATGCCGCCGGTGGACTTCCAGAAACCTGTGTGCTGCATTACAAACCTGCTTCATCTCTGTATCCCGGTTATTCGCCAACCTATTATGCGGCCGTCACTGATGCCTATATCATTTATCCATGGGAATTGGATCGGGGGCCGGAAGCATTAGGTATATGGAACTAACTTGCCCGGTACTGGCTCTTTTGTTAGGATCACACTAACAATTTATTGATGTGTTTATGGTTCCGGTGATGATTGGGTCTTTGGCGGCAGAAGCCGTCGAACCGCGTCAGGTCCGGAAGGAAGCAGCGCTAAGGCGTCTCTTCTGGGTGCCCAGAATCACCTGGTCGTCACCGGACTCATGGACATATCAACGCTAAGGTGATAGAGATTGGAGGGTGAAAATTGGCGGATTAAGGCGTGTCAATTTCGGCAATTCAATCTCTTTTTGTATGGCAAAACGGACACGTCTTTGGGTAATTTTTCTATCGTTACTGCTGATCGGCTTAATCGGCTTAGGATTTGCGGCTGCTTATCTCGTGATGCAAAAAGAATCGGTTACGATTTATGACAGCGAAACGGCCGTGACCCTGCAAGGCAAATTCGACACCCTTGACGACATCCTCACCACCGCCGGTATCACGCTTAAGCCAGAAGACAATATTTATCCCCAAGAACCCGCCGCTGCCCTCCAAATCCAACGCGCCCATCCTATCATTGTGCAAACTGACAATGGCACAGAAACCTATTGGACACAACAGACCAACCTCGGCCCGTTTCTAGCCGAGGCCAATATTTCTGTTCCACGCACAGCTCAAGTTACTGCTGATGGCCGCTCCATTGCTTTTAACCAACTTGATCAAACGCCTCTGCCTGGTGAACTCAGCATTGAGCAGTTTGTCACCATTACAATTATAGATGGCACGCAGCGCCAAACGCTGCGCACTGCCGAACCAACAGTGGGCGACGCGCTGCAAGCAGCAGGGGTGACACTCTTTGCCGCCGATGGGATCGAACCCGCCCTGGGCAGTTGGCTGCTGCCGGATATGACTATCCAGATTAAACGTGCCATGCCATTGGTGATTGAAGTCGACGGCCGCAGCTTGCAAACCCGCAGTCACCATACCGACCCACTCACCGTACTGGCTGAAAACGGCATTGGTTTGATTGGTCAGGATTACACAATTCCAGCAGCCAATACCGCCTTACAAAGTGGCGGTTTGATTCGTGTAGTCCGCGTTAGCGAAGATTTTATCTTTGAAGATGAAGAGCTGCCTTTCGAGACCATATACCAAGCCAGTGAGGAACTCGCCATTGACACCACAGCCGGTTTAAGCGCAGGTGTACCGGGCATCAAACGCAAACGCATTCGTATACGGTATGAAGATGGTGTTGAGGTTAGTCGCCAGGCAGATGGTGAATGGGTTGCACAAGAACCAGTCAATCAAGTGATCGGGTACGGCACAAAAATTACAACAGGAATCATTGATACAGAAGCTGGTCCGCGTGAATATTGGCGTGTTGTGCGTATGCGTGCCACAGCATATACGGCCGCCAGTTCTGGCAGATCCGCTGACCATCCCAACTATGGTATTACGGCTAGTGGTGTAGCAGCCGGTAAGGGTGTGGTTGCGGTTGATCCAAATGTTATCCCGTTTCGTTCTGAGGTTTTTGTGCCTGGGTATGGTATCGGTTTTGCCGGCGACACTGGTGGCGGCATCAAAGGGCTTTGGATCGATTTGGGTTTTGATGATGGTGCCATCGAGACGTGGAACGGGTATACTGATGTCTATTACCTGACACCCATTCCACCGGCGGATCAAATCAATTATTTGCTGCCGCAGGTATTGCCTTAAACAAAACGTCATTCATGTGCAGGTAGGAAGCCAAAAGTATGGATACGCGCCTGCGCGAGTATGACCTGTGAATGAAAATTCGCTGCAAAACTCATCTATGCATCCAAAACAACTGCTTGCGACCTACCAAATAGAACCCAAGAAAAGTCTAGGCCAAAACTTTTTGTTTGATCCTATTGTGTTGGCGCGGATTGTTGAAACCGCTGCCGTAACAAAAGAGGATTCTGTCTTGGAAATTGGACCGGGATTGGGGCATTTGACTCGGTATTTAGCTTCAGCGGCTGGAGAAGTAACGGCCGTTGAACTCGACAACCGCTTTATCCCCATTCTAAACCAGGAACTGGCTGCCTATCCCAACGTCACTATTTTGCATGGTGATATCCTCGACCAACCCCCAAACAGCCTGTTTGAAACCCCTTACAAAGTTGTCGCCAATGTGCCTTATTACATCACTGGTGCGATTGTGCGCCATTTATTGTCAGCCCAAAACAAACCGACGTGTATGGTGATGACGGTGCAAAAAGAGGTGGCAGAGCGCATAACGGCCGTGCCTCCCAAGATGTCGCTTCTTGCGGTGAGCGTGCAATATTATGGGCAAGCCCAGCTCATCACAACCATCAAAGCGGGGGCTTTTTGGCCGCGTCCTGGCGTTGATTCGGCC
>JAGRDI010000274.1:5935-8377 GCA_020432765.1 Anaerolineales bacterium
GTCAAAGTTGGCTTTAGTCAGAAACGCAAACAGTTACAAAAAAATCTGCGGCAATTGAGCATCAGCCGCACACAAATTAACCTGGCACTCAAACATGCGGGCATAGACGGCCGTCGCCGTGCCGAAACCCTCACCATCGCCGAATGGCAAAACCTCTTACATACTTTATACCCCCAATAAACATCAACCTATAGAACCACAGGAGACATGTCAGGTTTCTACCACGAGTAGAGTGTAAACAAATTGATCATAAAACCTGACATGTCTCCTCTAGTAAAATAAAAATGCCAGTGTCCAGTATGTAAAAAGCATTACCTCCTTGACAAATGCATCTTGCTACTATAAAATGACATCAGGTCATATGATGACATGATTACTATTGATTTACCTGATTATGTAACTAAAAAGGAAATGACTGATGTCAACAATCAAATCGATCAAACGGACTTATTATCTAATCTTGTTTTTATATTGGCTGGCAGTGGCACTGCCGCTGCCCATTTTTGTTTTATTATTGCAAGCACGCAGTATCAACTTACTGCAAATTGGCATTATCATGGGCATCTACTCGCTGTCAATTGTGCTTTTGGAATTGCCTACTGGCGGCTTGGCAGATGCGGTTGGACGCAAAAAAGTGGCGCTGCTGGCCTATGCGGTTATTTTATGTGGCAGTGTTGTGCTTTTCTTTGCCTTTTCATTTTGGGCAGCTTTGTTGGGGATGGTGCTTTATGGAATCGGGCGGGCTTTATCGTCAGGGGCTTTAGATGCCTGGTTTGTGGATAGTCTGCAAGCCGCAGACCCAGAGATCGCCTTGCAGCCAGCCCTGGCACAAGCCGATATTTTTACCCTGACTGCGTTGGGTATCGGGACACTTTTGGGAGGGCTTTTGCCCGGTATGTTCATGATGCTGCCAGCGGATGGCACGGCCGTACTCACTCCCCTATCAACAACCCTCATCCTCTCCAGTTTACTCAAAGTTGCCTTACTCATTGTGATTATTGTGGGTGTCCATGAGAAACGGCCGTTAGCTGCACAAAGCTGGCGCAAAGGCATCACCAACGTGCCCGCCATCATGAAAGATGCTTACGAATTGACTCGCAGCAACAATATATTGAAGTTGTTATTGTCGGCCACGCTTGTCGGTGGATTATCACTTGCGGCAGTAGAAACCTTCTGGCAGCCTCGTTTCGCAGCGATTCTCGGTCGTAACCTTAATGACACATGGATATTTGGTGTGGTCATGGCGGGGAGTTTTCTGATGGGCGTTGCCGGAAACATCATCGCTACACCCTTGAGCAAGCGGCTTAACAACCGCTATGCGATTGTGGCCGCAATTGCACGCGGCTCTCGGGGTGTTTTTCTGATCGGTTTAGGTTTGGCAGCCGGAATTGTGCCGGCCATTATCTTGTTTTGGCTCGTCTATCTGAATGCTGGCTTAATCGGTTCACCCCAACGCACATTGATCAATAATGAAATTCCTTCTGAGCGCCGCTCAACTATGCTTTCCGTAGAATCGCTGGCATCATATGTCGGTGGTTTTATCGGCAGTGTTTTCTTGGGCTATGTAGCACAACACCTGTCGATTAATATAGCCTGGATTATAGCTGGCGCGATTTCTTTGGTATCATTATTCTTATATATCGGCGTTGATCGCCGTCAGCAACGGAAAAATTATGACCAAAGTGAACCGCTTCTCAACCCGAGTAAAGAAACAGCCGCTCTCTGAGCAAGTCGCTGATGCCATCCAAACGGCCGTCCTTAACAATGAGTTTAAAGCTGGCGATGCGCTGCCTACCGAACCTGAATTGTCGCAGGCGTTTGGCGTCAGTCGTGCCGTGATTCGTGATGCGACACGCTTGTTAATTGCACGCGGTCTGGTTGAGGCGCAGCATGGACGCGGTGTGTTTGTCACAGATTCGCAAACGGCCGCCTTTGGTGATGCGCTTTTGTTGGCGTTACAGCGGGCTGGGGCAACGGTTTGGGATGTGGAACAATTTGAGCAAACTATTTTTCCGGAGGTTTGTGCTCTAGCGGCACAAGCTGCTAACGACGATGATCTTGCACACATTCGCAGCTTAATTGCCTTATACGATGATCCGCAAAAGGTCAATCAGTTAGAAACATTTCCGGCTTGTATTGAAGCGATTTTTAACGCGACTCACAATCAAGTCTGGCAGTTGCTGGCACGGCCGTTACTCAATCTCCACAGTGTGCGTAATTGGGATGCGCCCCCAGACAGCGATCCGGACCTCGGCTACCAGATGGATCAACGTTACCTCAATGCCTTGATCAACACCATCACCACCCGCGACCCGGCACAGGTACGTCAAACAGTTGCGAAAATGATGCAATTGCCACCCCAGGCTGAAAAAGCGATGCGAGAAACGGCCGTTGGTGACATTCCCGTTATTCCTGCCGCCGGCAATTCCCGCACTGTAGCCG
>JAGRDI010000274.1:8386-8943 GCA_020432765.1 Anaerolineales bacterium
TTCGCGTTCTAGAGTGAGTAAGCATGACTGATTTTTTAATATCCTTTGTCTTCACTCTTCCGTCAAACGAGAAAATATTACACGTTACGCCACGGAACTGTTTCATTCCAGGGATCATATTGGGCCTGACTTTCATCAGTTACGGCCGTACCGCCCACACGTTTGCCGCCGCCCTGCAAAAATTCAAAAATGACCGCAGCTAACCAATCTTCGTCCTCTCGCGTTCCAACCAGCGGCCATGTGTCCATATGCTGCGTCAAATAATTGGTACTTGTTTGCCCCGCCTGGAAATGGGGTTCGGCCAAAATCGCCAATAAGTAGGGGATATTGGTTTGCACGCCTAAAATCACTGTATCGTGCAGCGCTCGCTGCATCTTTCGAATCGCTTCGGCGCGGTCGCGTCCCCAGGTGATGATTTTGGCCAACATCGGATCGTAGTAGGGGGAAACGGCCGTGCCCGTTTCAATACCATCATCCACACGCACACCGGGTCCGGCTGGTGGTCGATAGGTTGTAATCTCCCCAATTGAAGGCAGGAAACCATTGGCTGGGTCTTC
>JAGRDI010000274.1:9090-12230 GCA_020432765.1 Anaerolineales bacterium
TTCATCTCTAAAAAGTAAAAGCCGCCCTGTTCATCGACAATGAACTCGACTGTACCGGCATTTACGTAAGCGGCCGTTTCTGCCAAACGCACCGCTGCAGTTGCAATCGCTTGGCGCAAATCAGGGTCAGTAATAACTGGTGCAGGACTTTCTTCCACGATTTTTTGATGCCGGCGCTGGATCGAACATTCACGTTCATATAAATGTAAGGTACGGCCGTGTTGATCGGCCAAAATCTGGATTTCAACATGGTGAATTTCTGTAAAATATTTCTCCACCAAAATATGGTCATCACCAAAAGCAGAACCGGCCTCATTACGGGCGGCGTGTACCGCATCGGCAAACTCAGCCGGTTCATTGACCACACGCATCCCCTTTCCACCGCCGCCAGCACTGGCCTTAATCAATACCGGATAACCGATTTCATCTGCGGCGGCTTGTAACTCTGTTAAACTTAGCCCAGCTCCATCAACGCCCGGCACAACTGGCACATCCGCCTTTTCTGCTAATACCCGCGCTGCTGCTTTGCTGCCCAACGCACGCATCGCCGCCGGACTAGGCCCAATGAAAGTGATGTCGTGCTCGGCGCACGCCTGTGCAAAAGCCGGATTTTCGCTCAAAAAACCATAGCCTGGATGAATCGCATCAATGCCACATGTATGCGCAACACGGAAAATCGCCTCTTGATTCAGATAGGTTTCTGTTGCAGTGACACCAGCCAGCGGATAACTTTCGTCAGCCAAGCGCACCCAAGGTGCAGCTTCATCAGCTTCGGAGTAAATAGCTGTTGAAGGTATATTGAGTTCGCGGCAAGCGAGAAAAATTCGGCGGGCGATTTCGCCCCGATTGACGACTAAAACTTTTTTAAACAGTTTCGGTTTTGACATAGACTCTATTTTAACGCTTTTAAAAAAGTTTTTCATCTGCCAAACCGCATTAAATCTCGCTTTACTGAGATGGTACATGGGCTGCGGCTTTGCTCATCGCTCAGGAAAAGGGTGTCACCATCACCGAACGTTGTGTGAATCCTCTTTGTAAGAGATAATGGATAGAGTGAGATTTTGATAATAATGTGGAGGAAAATATGAAAGTAATCCAAATGGGTGTGGGTGGCTTTGGCGAACATTGGTCAAAAGTTTTGGCAGCAAGTGATGATGTTGAAGTCGTGGCTTTGGTTGATGTTAGTGCTGCTGCGCTTGTGGAGACATGCGAGACATTTGGGTATGATCCGCAAATTTGTTTCCCGACTTTGGATGCGGCACTCGCTCAAGTTAAGGCCGATTTACTGATTTGTGTGACGCCCCCCGCTTATCATCCTGAACACGTAACGGCCGCTTTGCAAGCCGGTTTACATGTCATTTGTGAGAAACCAATGGCCAGCACATTGGATGAATGTATGGATATGTTAAAGGCTGCGCGTGCCACTGATCGTCAGTTTGCGGTCAGTCAAAATTATCGTTATCAACCAGATATACAAACCATGGCACAGCTGATTGAGGATGGGGCGATTGGCACAATTGGTCAAATCAAGCTCGATTTTTATAAGGGCTGGTATTTTGACGAAGATAATTTCCGGCGCACAATGCCCAATCCGATGATTGTCGATATGTCGATTCACCATTTTGATTTGCTGCGGTTTGTTACCGGGTTGGAAGCAGAAACGGTACGCGGTGAAGCGTGGAACCCAACTTGGTCTGATAACACGGGCGATACCTCCACAGCGCTGCATTTTACGCTAAATAATGGGGCGCACGTGGTTTATAATGCCAGTTGGTGCGCGCAAGGTGATTTTTGCAATTGGAATGGCAATTGGCTAATTGAAGGCGATAAAGGTTCGCTTGTGTATGCGAATGGCGAAATCACGCTCAATAAAGCCAACGGCCGTTATCAGGTGACCAAGTCAAAAACAATCAAACCGCAACAAATGGCCTTGACGGGCCAGGCACTGCTGCTGCGCCGGTTTGTTCAGGCGGCACAAAAGGGTAAACGTGCGGAAACGGATGTGGCTGATAATTTGCGCAGTATTGGCATGGTGTTTGCGGCTGAAACGGCCGTTGCTACCCAGCGACCTACACCGATTTTATCGCCCGAACTAAAAACTTTACTGGCTAATGATAAATAGCATTTCAGCGTCTCAGCAATCCAGCTTTTAGCTGACTGCTGATAAGCTGACGCGCTGATTGCTTTAAGACAAAAACAATGACAATAAATGTAACCATATTCAATGAATTTTTACATGAGCGCAAAATTGAAGCCGTGCGCGAAATTTATCCTGACGGCATTCATATGGCGTTAGCTGCTGCCTTAGGGCAAACAGATGATATTAATGTGCAGACCGCTACATTGCAACAACCCGAACATGGCCTCACAGAAGCGGTTTTAGCCCAAACGGATGTGCTGCTGTGGTGGGGACACATGGCTCATGATCAAGTCGCCGATGAGATTGTAGATCGTGTGCAAGAACGTGTACTCAAAGGCATGGGCTTGATTGTGCTGCATTCTGGACATTTCTCGAAAATTTTCAAGCGTTTAATGGGCACAAGTTGTGGCATTATTTGGCGTGAAGCAGGTGAAAAAGAACGTCTTTGGGTTGTTGACCCGACCCATCCCATTGCACAGGGTATTGATCGTTTCATCGAAATTCCACAAGTTGAAATGTATGGCGAATTTTTCGACATCCCTGAACCAGACGAATTGATCTTTATCAGTTGGTTTGAGGGCGGTGAGGTCTTTCGCAGTGGGGCAACCTGGCGACGTGGACAAGGGCGGGTTTTCTACTTCCGGCCTGGTCATGAAACTTATCCGATTTATTACCAAAAGGATGTGCTGCAGGTGCTGCGTAATGCGGTTTACTGGGCGGCTTTTCGCGGGAATACGGCCGTTACCGGTATCCTCAATGCACCCAATATGAAAGAGCCGCTAGAAGAAATAAAGTGAGCGGTTAACATGCAAGCACTTCAGCACCAGGCTAATCGGCTGACAAGCTGAGCGCGTACATTAAATGAACTGGAGTCTGGCGAATTCTAGACATGTCAAGTTTCTACCACGAGCAGCGTTTGAACAAATTGATCATAAAACCTGACATGTCTCCCTTGTAAATAGAGCGTGGGCAGCTTGCTCGCGTTCATTGACAGACTGGC
>JAGRDI010000274.1:12266-13938 GCA_020432765.1 Anaerolineales bacterium
GTGCCGCGCAGCGGCGTGGCGTCTCATCTGTTAAAATAAAAACGCCAGTGTGTAGAATGAATACAGATGGTTAAACGTGGAAAAGATGTGTTTTGCGCGGATTTAGCGTACATTCAAATCGCGTTTCCCAATGATTAAAGGATGTGGATGATGACAGCAACAATTTCAGAAACGGCCGTAACCTATCCCCCAACCCAATTAACCGCAAACTATGCCAAATTTCTGGCGGCGAACCCGGGTTTTGCTGCGACGCGACTGCTTGATGAACTGCGCAGGACAGAATTCAAACGCCTGGATGACCAGAACCAGGTTTATTTGGATTATACCGGTGGAGGCATGTACGGCCGTTCACAATTAGACAAACATTTTGCCATGCTGCAAACCCAGGTATTGGGTAATCCGCATTCAGCCAATCCTACTTCGTTGGCGATGACTGAAATGGTTGAGAGCGCACGCCAATATGTGTTGGATTATTTCAACGCATCTGAGAATTACATTGCTGTTTTCACCCCCAATGCCAGCGGTGCATTAAAGCATGTGGGGGAATCCTATCCCTTTGAACCAGGTGGCAAATATGCGCTGGCGTTTGATAACCACAACTCCGTGAATGGCATTCGTGAATATGTACGCGGCAAAGGAGCCGCATTCAAATATGTCCCCTTAACCGTGCCCGATTTGCGTATGGATGAAGATAAACTGGCGGCTGTCCTTGACGATATCGACCCTGACCATCCGCACCTTTTCGCTTTTCCGGCTCAATCTAACTTTTCGGGGGTTAAACATCCACTATCTTATGTCGAGTTAGCACAAAGCAAAGGGTGGGATGTGCTGCTGGATGTGGCTGCGTTTGTGCCTACCAACAAGCTGGATTTATCTAGCATACAACCTGATTTTGTGTGTATGTCTTTTTACAAAATGTTTGGCTATCCGACGGGACTGGGCTGTTTGTTGATTCATAAACGCGCATATGGTAAATTGAAACGGCCGTGGTTTGCTGGCGGCACAGTCAATTTTGCCAGTGTGCAAGGGGAAGGCCACTATCTGGCACCCAATGAGGCCGCATTTGAGGATGGCACGATTGATTATCTCAGCATTCCGGCTATCAAAATTGGCTTACAACAGATTGAATCCATTGGCATCGACACGATTGGCCGGCGCGTTGAATATCTGACCGGTTGGCTGTTGGAAAACTTATACCAATTGCAGCATTCGAATGGACGGCCGTTAGCCCGTATTTATGGTCCTACCACAACTGAGATGCGCGGCGGTACAGTCACGTTTAATCTCTATGGCCCGGACGGGGTGCTGTTGGATTATCGGCGGGTTGAAGAACTGGCGAATCAGGTCAATATTTCGCTGCGCACGGGCTGCTTTTGTAACCCGGGGGCAGGAGAAATCGCCGAAGGTTTAACGGCCGAAGATATGCTAATTGGTTTACAAGAAGCGGAAGATATTGATTTGCCGCGATTTGTGCAGCTCATTCAACATCGCGGCAATAAAAGTGCAGGCGCGATTCGTATTTCAGTTGGCTTGGCGTCAAACTTTGCTGATGTGTACCGATTTATGAATTTCGCCGCCGGTTTTCGCGATCAAACCAATCTGCAAATGGGCAAAGTGAGTTACGATATCCTCGGCTGCCGCCAGATTCGGGATGGTACTTGACCCTCACCTT
>JAGRDI010000275.1 GCA_020432765.1 Anaerolineales bacterium
AAAGGAGCGCACTAATGATATTGCCAAGCATTAATCCCAGTCCATAAGCCAAACCGGTTATCAACGTCGAGCGTAGGTATGGTTTTATTTTATCGATCATTAGGTGCCACTTTTGATTTTCTCTCTAGGTCGTCCTAAGTTCCTGGAAAACTGAAGAGAATTTATTTACTATTCTGGACACTGGCGTTTTATTTTACCAGAGGAGACATATCAGATTTTATGATCAATTTGTTCACACGCTGCTTGTGATAGAAACCTGACATGTCTAGAATTCGCCAGACTCCAGCATTATTGTCCATTCGTATTGTGAAGTTGGGCTAACCAGCTCTTGAATTGGTGATACACGGCCGGTGCCCCAATGATTTCATCGGTTTCTAATTCCAACTCAACAGGATATAAAACAAACGGCCGTGTCTGATACCCGCCCATCCCGCCATGACAACCGATCAACTCTTCAAATGCAGCGACTTCGTTGCTCTCGGCATCATAGAAGCTGTTGACGTAAAGGTCAGGGGCATCGACAAAGGTGTTATAACGTTTTAGATGGTGGGCAGCATTGGGGCCAAAGCCGGCCAAGGGGTTTTCGCCTTCAACCCGATCATCGTCGAGATAGTAACGACCGTTTTCACCCACAACAACGCCCCCATGTTCTGTTGATTTAACCATCACCCAGCCAATGCCTTCGTGCGCAACCAGGCCATCTAACAAGCCCGGGAAGTGGTTTTCGACTTCCTCCAAGGAAATACGTTCATCGCGGCGCGTGCCATAAACCAGGCCCAAATTGCCCGAGGCCAATACCAACACATCCGCCTCTGTGGCAACCTCTTCCTCCATATCATCGGCGCCCAGCTTCACTTCACCATCTACCTGGCTGCCTTTTGTCATGCGTTTCAAGGCTTTGCCTGCTTTGGGGTCATTTTGGATAGCGTCATTGACGTAGACATTCACATGCCCCATCGACTCGTTGGTTTCCATGATTCCTTGCACTTGGAACTCTTTCAAATATTGCTGCACCAACTGTTGCAAATCAATCCCATAACGCTGCTTAAAGGTAGCACCACCGCTCTGGCCATGATCCGAAAGGACAACAAGGTGATACGGCCGTGGCGTATCTCCTGCAGCACTTTCCAGGCGTGCGAACTGCTCATCCAACTTACGCAGGGCATCCAAGGCATCGGTAGATTCCACACCGGAATGATGCGCAACTTCATCATAGCCCACAAAAGTGGCATACGCTGCTGGCACGCCAGCAAACATGTCACCCATCAAGGTATAGATATTCAAGTCACGCATGATAATGGTAGTAAACACGCGCAGCAGCGGATATCTGCCACCGCGATGCTCTTTGTCCAAGATGGGATAAACATTGTTTTTACGCGCCTGATAGAACTGCCATTTTTCCAGGATAATATCCCAAATCAACAACAACATGGTACGTGTCAAATTATAAGGATTGACAAAAAAAGCGTAAAAATCTTTCATATGTAAGCGTGAAAAATCTTTCATCACACTGGCAGTTACACTGACATGCGGGGCATCGCCTGACAACAAATTGCCACGGCTGGCACCATTATCAACTAACAGACCATTGCCATTGGAATGTATCTTTTCAAGTTGTGAAACCTCATCAGGATTACTCGATGCGACCACTTCTTTGCGTGCGCGATCATACCAACGAAACGCAGGAATATTGTCATTGTTACCATGCAAAATACCAGCCTGACTGGCCGACGTTTGCGAGGACATATCTGTTTCCCATTCCACCAATTTATGGCTGCCTTCATCCAACCAGCGCTTCAAATTAGGTGCATAGCCATCGCGCATCGCTTCTAACAAGACTGGTTCGGCCAACCCATCAATTTCGAGAAAAATAATGCCAGGCACATCGGTCTCTTCAGGTTTGGCGATGCGTTTAGCGCGTCGTTTGACGACATTACGATAATAGGAACTATCATCATCAATTGTCAACAACGAGCTAAAGATTGCATTTACGGCCGTTAACCCAAAGGCCACGGCAATGGCTGTCCCGATGTTGGCAATAGTGAAACCTGGAACCAACTCCGACGCTAACATAATGATGAGCCCATTTAGAATCAATGCGGCCAATCCCAATGTGAGTACAGCAAAGGGTAAAATAATATAACTCAACAAAGGCCACAACAAGGCGTTAAGTATACCAATCACAGCCGCAGCCACGATTGCCGTACCATTTCCAATTGTTATTGTGAGTCCCGCAAACAAAAAATTCATGATCACCAAGGCTATTGCTTCAATCGCCCAAATGATGAGAATACGCACAAAAGGTTTTCTAATTCTCGGTTTGGTTCTGGGTTTCATAACACCCTCCTGAATATAAAAAAATCTCCCCAACAGCTTAGATAACAACAGATTACAGCTTGCGGGAAGATGTAAAAGTGGTTCTTTCGTAACTTTCAGACTACAGCGGTAAAGCGAAGTGTGTAATGCGTAGAGCATAGCTTTCTCTAGCCTATGCACTACGCACTCTTCAGTTTTTTCCGCGAATTCCGATTAATCGCCCCCTACGGCGAAATATAATTGATCACCCCAGCAGTACCGTCAGCAAGTACATAAGACAACTGACCCGCCGTCACAACCGTCGTGTTATTGATGCGTTGTTCTTCCCATGAATAGCCATTGGTACCTTGCAATGCAGTCAGATAAGCCTGTTCTTGTTCCATAATACCAGCGGGGTCAGCACACGCTTTTTGGGTCGAGATAATCGGTCCCACTGTGAAGTAATCATTCACTGGTGTTAGCGTACCCGCATAATCATTACAACCAGCAGAACCAAAAACTTCTGTGTCCTCAAAAGTGGCCGTGATTTGTGTGCCAGCCAACACTGGTTGTTCAGCACCTACTGGGCCAAATGAGACCACAACAAATTGCGATCCGTCAGCAACGCCTGCTGGCGGAGAACCTTCAGTTCCATCGGTTGTTTGTGCTTCAAAGCGCAGCGTACCACCATCAGCTTGCATGTCCATGTACAAATCGCCTTCCTCGAAGAAATAGATCGCGGCGTTTGACAAGCCGGTCAGGAACTGTTGATCAAGAGAACCATCAGGACACGCGACTAAAGTGGACGGGCCTAAGACAATGTTAATGCTGCTATCAGCAGTTGTATAAGTAGCACCAACGCTGTTACAGTCAGCCTGAATGTTAGCCGTGCCATCTGTGTTGAACAAGATGGTGTAACTCGCCGGGTCGTTGACAACTGTTACCCCATTAGGATTAGTCAAAGATACCCACTGCCAGGTCGTGCCAGTCAAGGCCGGTTCCAAAGGCGGCGTTGGTATAACTGGCACATCCCCGGCATTGGTTGCCTCAACAAATGCAGCCGATATCCAGCCTTGTTCATTGGGGGCTTCAGGCAGTGCCACGACCCACCACTCACCATCTTCGCTCACACCAACAATCTCACCTGTCTCTTCAAACGGAGCTGCACCGATGGATGGATAGTCGGTACCTGGGCCGGTACGAATAAAGATGCCATCAGGTGCGGTAACCACAGCAGTTGGTTCACCCGTATCTGGCTCCGGCAGATCGACTTCTTTATCCGTGTCATCAACCTCGGTGGTATCGCTGCCTGTGGGGAAGGTCAGCGAAGCCACCATCGCATCTAACCTGGATAAATCAGGCACCCAGGCAGATGCTGGCAATGCATTTAAGGTATCTTTTATATCTTGCTGATAAGCAGCATTGGTCTCAGGATTTTGGGATGCGTCTACGGCATCTTGTGGCACGTCATCATAGGTATTGGGCAAGCTTTCGGTAGCCACAGGCCAGAAAAGCGAAACGTAGAATACGCCATCGCTGGTCATTCCCTGATAGTAATAATCAGTGGTTTCATTGGTCCACGGGCCGATTTGCTGGCGGTTGCTCGCATCGGACACATAACGCACACCTTCACCCACCCCAAAATTCAGATCGAGGAATTGTACCCAGCGATCCATGTAGGTGCTTGGCGGTGGCAGCAACGGCATTGGGCTTTCTGGCAATGTCGTGCGGTCTGCGGCGGTAGCAATCAGCTCTTCCAAACGTGCCACTTGATCCGCAACGATGGTATTGTCAGCAGCGATATACATGTTCACATACGCCTGTGTGGGGAAAATGTACATGCGCGCACCTCGATTGGCCATAACTTCTTCTGGGGTGGCATCATCAAATGTCAGCAAGATGTGTGGCGGAAAACCTTGACCACCAGGTCCCGGTGGAATTGGATTGCCAGGTTGAACAGTCCAAGCGTAGGAGGTTGCTAATCCTTGCAAATCCATTTGGATCGCATCTTCGGGTATCCCTTCGACTTCAGCCGTACCAGGCGCTTCAACAGAGGCATCACGATAATAATCTACCGGCCCGCCAGCAGCCCAGGAGAAGACCAAAACAGCGCCATCTTCTTCAAAACGATAGGATTGAGCGGGGCCAAACATCTGGCTCATTTCCGGAGCCAGGGAAGTTTCCTCACAGGCGACCATTGTCGAAGGGCCTAATTGCATAAAAATGGTATTTGGCGGGGTTGTGGCATATTCTCCAAACACGGTGTTACAATCGATTTGTGCGCTGAAGGTGCCGTCGGCATTAAACAATAAGGTGTATTTTTCTGGCTCAGGTACTGCAATCGCTTCAATATCATTGCCATTGGGATCGCGTTGGATCCACTCCCAGGTAATGTTGACTAATTGGGGATCGGCCGTATGTTCTCTGCCAGCCACGATAGACTCTGATTCTGCTGCCGGTTCTACAGTAGGCGTTTCTTCTGCTGCCGGTGCTTCGGTAGGCGGCGCAACTGTAGGCGGAACTGCGGTGGGGTCAACTTCAACCGCTTCTGCCGCTGTGGGTTGAGCTTCTGTTGGAGCTTCGGTGGGGTCGGCCGTATCGTCCCCTCCACAGGCTGCCAATATTAAAACAAATAGTAACAAAACAACTGTCATTCTTTTCATGTAATTTTCCTTACTTGTAAGCACATGTACGTTAAGACCTAACAGGTTAGCGATTTGCTGCCAATGTCCATCAGGGCTAATTTTAGTCTATTCCTCATCTTTGTTGTTCTTACTTTTTTGCCAATAGTAAAAAAGGGGTGTAAATATTAGCACTAGCAAGAATAAAACTGCTAGAACAATCAAAATATCGATAATAGGGGTTGCAGTCATAATTTTAGTTTTTCCTCATCTCCATTATGCAGCTTACATGCTGCTAATATTACTACTGTTATGGACTGGCGACTATTTGTGGACGCAGTTCTTAAGGTGAACCTGACTACCTAGAAACACAGATAGTGGCCAGTTTTGGCTACAATGCTTTAAACATTTCAGGCTCGCAGATCAGACCAATCTGTACGGATTAAAATCACCATTGCGTAGATTACCCACAGCAAAATCAAGGTCACAACAAGCGCAGCAATCAAAGTCCATGTGCGGATTTGGGATTTTAGTTCAACTGTGCGAGTTTGCAACCCGTCAAGATTTTGATCGATCGCATCCAATTGATCTTGGATGCCGGCAATACGATCATGAACGTCCCCAATACCTTCACTGACTGCATCTATTTTTTCGGCTGTCCCTTCACGGAAAGCCTGGATGTCACTGGCAAGCTGCTCAGCACCAGCCTGAATTTCGGCGATGTCACTTTGTAATGCATCTATTTTTTCCGCATCTGGTTTGGGGAAACTGACAAAGGGGATTTTTTCAACAGCCTCAATCAGGTTCACAACGGAATCCACAATTGACCTAATCGTAGTGGCCGCTTCACCAATACGATCGGCGACATTTTCTATTTTTTGTTCTTTTTCTGGCGGCAGCAATGTCAATACCACCCCTTTATCGGCGACATTTTGTGAGATTTGGTCAACGGCCGTTCCTACTTCTTCCACCGCCGCACGCAAATCATCGGCATGTCCATCGACAAGGTTGACACCTTCACGGCCAACGCCAGCCAGTTTATGCACACCGTCTAACACGCCATCGGCGGCATCAATAACAACGCCGCGGCCTACCCATGCACCAACAATGCCACCAACAGATAGTACCAACACAATGGCACTGACGATGACGGCCGTCCATAACCAAACGCGTCGCCCGGTTGTTAATGTTTTTTTCTCGTCCATATTTCCCTCACACTTAACTGATTTTATTTAGCTGCATAAACGGCAACTTCTTTCAGTATATCCTTACAGATATTTTCCTGAACCATATTGATTTCATTCGCAATTATAACAAACAATTGTTTTTAGAATATGATCTATAGCAAGGTGTCAATTGGGAAGACGACACCTTACTTATCTTCTTGCGCCACACGCCGCATATGCAGCACCTCACGCAGTAGAATGAAGTCACCTAAAATTGCCCAAACGAATACGGCCGTATATTGCAAAGGTTCCTATTACAGCGGTACAACAGGCGACACTATTTTAAACCCACTTCTTCTTTTTCATATAAACAATCATCCCCACAACAATCAACACCATAACCAACAACGTTATTGGGTAAGCATACGGATTTTTTAACTCCGGCATATTGACAAAATTCATGCCATACAGCGAAGATAGAAAGGTGATCGGTAAAAAGATAGTCGATACAATGGTCAGAATATGAATGACGTGGTTGGTTTTTTCACCCACATTGGCACGATGAATATCCAAAAGTTCAGCACCCCAAGTCCGTAAACGAAAATATCCTTGCCACATAGCCGCGACATCGCGTTCCAGCCGCGTCGCAAAATATTGGCTGGTACGTTCGCCAATGAACAGACTGTCCTCTTCCTGAATTGTTTCCACAAAAAAAGCCAGGCGACGCACAGAATCATAAAACGGCTTCACCTGTTCGCGCATTGCCAGAATTTCATCCATAATCTCCGCTTCGCCGCTGCTGGCAATAACTTCATCCTCAAGTTCTTCGAAGTGTTCGACCAGGCTTCTAAACAGCACATCTTCAATTTTTGTGATCATGGCGCGGATTAGTTGGTAGAGTAAATAATCGGGGCCATACTGCTGAATCTGCTTATTACCTGCCAGCAACTTCTGTCTGATATGATTAAAAAGCCCAATTCTGCGTGCAACAAAAAGCAGCAGAAAACCCTTGCCTAAAATGACACTGCCTGTGGCGTATATGGTTTCTTGCGTGGTTTCGTCTTGAAATGGAACACTATATTCCGTATAGAGACAGTCGTGATATTCACCAATAAATTCCGTCAGGTTGGCAGACAAAATCTGATCGGCTGAAATCGATGTAACCGCAAAATAGGCCAATAACTGTTCAATCGCCTCTTTGTCAGCAAACGTAAACGCTGAAATGGTTATCCAGGTTGTTTGTCTCTCTTTTACATGCGGCAGCAGTTCAACCAGGTTGTCAGTCGCGTGGGTATTAATATTGTCCTGTGCGTAGCTGATTATTGAAAAACGTTTCTCCATAAACAACTATATTATCCCTAATCTTTTATTTTGCGAACAGCCGTTTGTTATAAAAGCAGATTAACTCTATTTCTCAAACGCTTTCTGTAAAAATTGGCTCATTGCGTTTTTATAACCTTCCCAATTTGCGGCCACATGTTCATCCCCCAGCATGCGCAACATCATCAGCCCCATGAACGGGCTGGCAAATAAACGCGCCAGTAAGGCGGGATCTGCCATATCAATCTGCTCCGCATCCATCAACTGCTGAAAATAAGTTTCAACCATAACAAACAGGGGCGTATAGATTTGATCATAGATGGGCCTGCTCAGCGCAGCGTTTGTGATCATCTCTGGAAAAACCACCTTTAATGTTTGATAACGGCCGTCAATCTCATCCATCCTGGGACTTACAAACATCGCCACAAACGCAGCAAAATCAAGCCGCTCCGTTTTTGCCAAACTCAAATCTTGCGTCTCATCTTCCGAAAGGCGAGCGATAATACCCAGCAAAATATCATCTTTACTCTTGAAATAGTTGTATATGGTTCCATCGGCAATACCGGCTTTGCTGGCAATCTGTTTAATCGTTGTGCGCTGAAAGCCTTGTTCAGAGATGACCTCAATCGCCGCATCGATAATTAGATTGCGCCGCGCCTGTTTCAGTTGTTCTTGAAAGGTATCACTCATCATAGCGTCCCAATTTTTCATAAAGCAGGTCTGCTGCCATTTTAGGGCCATCCCACTTTTCCATCAGCAGAGCAAATTCCGCTGCTCTTTGCTTCGCTTCATCATCATTCAACAGACGTTCAATCGCCACCTGCACCTTTTGCGAGGGGTCTTTCGATTTAGGCACACGGATTGCAAATCCTTTGCGCACCAAAGCGGCAATATTGGCGTCTTGTTCAGGCTGCATCCCAATGCCCACCACCGGTTTCCCGGCATATGCCGCCGTCATAATCGTGCCCACACCGCCATGAATCAGTGACAGATCAACGAGTTTGTTCACTTTATGGGCCGGCAGCCAATCCGTCACCAACACATTTTCAGGGATGGTAACATCCGGCACTTTATCTAAATGGCTTTTGACAGGCGCAATCACGCGATATGGTTTGCCTGCAAAACTTGCCACAATTTTGGCTACAATTTGCGGTGTTCCCGAACTGCCCATCGCAAAATAGATCAACGGTTTGTCGTGCGGCAGTTCCTGCACTGCTTCCGGAATGGGAAAATCCTGCCGGGCAATCAAGGGGCCAATGAAATAATGATTCGGCGGCAGCACTGCATCTGTGAACTCGGCCGGCTCCGCCACCATATTGATATCACCGCGCCAATAATCAAAAATTGAGGGGAAGCCTTTGACGCCGTATTGTTTCGCTGCTTTGTTCAGGACGTTCAAGATGCCAATACGCATCCACACGTTGATGAAGGCAAACACAGCCCAATCAGCTATCTTTTTGGCTGGTTTGAACTTGATGTTGTCAGTCATGCCAGCCCCGTGAGTGAAAAAGCCTTCCAGCCAGGTCGATTGCATTGTCCACACTAACGGGATGTCTAAAATCTGGCAAGTTAGTGGAATTGTGACGTATGAACCGGTCAAAACGGCCGTTGGCTGCAGTTCCTGCAAATAAGCCTTTTCATTCTCAACGCGCACAATCGTTTCCTCTTTCGTAAACCCTGAGCCAAATTTTTCGCCTTTGTCCACCTTGTACAGAAATTCAATCTTTTCCGGCGTTAATCTGGGTTCCATCTTCTTGAGTGCAAAGCCTTCTTCCTCAATTAAATGTTCAAATTCGCCGCCATCAGACATAAATTGAATGGCAAATACACGGCTGGCATCAGGGTGCTGCCTGACACCTTTGGCAATTTCAATCATGCGGGTTGTTTCGGCCAAATTGAAAGCGGCCGGTGCAAACAATAATGTTTTTGGGGACATGCCTTATTCCTCGTTAGTTGCAAATCAGTTTATCTGACTATTTCCCGAATTTTTCATACAGTAGGTCTGCCGCCATCTTGGGACCATCCCATTTTTCCATTCGCTTTGAAAATGCTTCAGCTTTGCGTTTTGCATCCTCATTGTGGAGTTGAATTTCAATCGCTTCTTGCACCTTTTCTGCCAGATTCTTGGATTTTGGTATACGCATGGCAAATCCCTGACGCACCAGGCAGGCAATGTTGGCTACTTGTTCAGGCTGCATGCCTACACCTACCACAGGTTTGCCCGCATAAGCAGCGGTCATTACCGTGCCAATGCCGCCGTGAATCACCGAAAGATCAACTATTTTGTTCACCTGAAGTGCAGGCAACCAGTCGGTAACAATCACATTTGGGGGAATATCTATATCCTGATGACTCACCAATAGAGGTTTGACGGGGGAGATAACACGATAAGGTTTTCCGCGAAAACTCTCGATGATTTCGGCCACGATTTTTGACGTACCGGAACTGCCCATCGCAAAGTAAATGAGTGGCAGATCTCGCGGAATATTTTTCACTTCTTCGGGGAGTGGAAAATCCTGATCTGCCATGAGAGGCCCCGTGTAAAAGTAGTTTTCTGGCAGTTGAATTCCTGAAAATTCGGCCGGTTCAGCTACCAGCGTAATATCTCCGCGAAAATAGTCGAGAATGGGCTTGTATTTTTTAACGCCGAAATGCTGTGCTGCTTTGTTGACTGGATTGATAAAGCCGTACCACATCCAAAGATTGATGACCCAAAAGACGACACGGTTGGCAATCTTTTTTAATGGAGCAAATGTGATGCCATCGGTCACACCTGCTCCTGAGGCAAAAAACTCTTTGAGCCAGGTGGACTGAATTGTCCACACCAATGGGATGTCTCCCACCTGACAGGCAACTGGCATACTTAGATAGGAACCGGTAATAACGGCCGTTGGTTTGAGTTCACGCAGATAAGCCACATCGCCGTCCACCTTCGCAATCATTTCTTGCTTGCTATAAACAGTGCCAAACTTTTCTTCATCATTGACGGCGATAATATGGGCAATTTTCTCTTCGGTGATGCGCGGCTCAATTCGCTTTAGCGGAAAGCCTTCAGCTTCAATTAACTGCTCAAATTTGCCCCCTTCAGACACAAATTGAATCGCAAAGACTTTGTTTGCAGACTCGTTTGCACGAATGCCTTTGGCAATCTCAATCATGCGCGTTGTTTCAGCAAGGTTATAGGCGGCTGGGGCAAACAGTAATATTTTTTTTGACATACGATGCTCTCATTAAAGTTTTCTTTTCATCAGGTAATTGTTACCCTGGTAGTTTAAGCTCCAAAAATTGTGCTTTGTGGATGAAACTCATACCAACCTGTCCACCATGTTTTTTGTGCTATTAACTGTGTGCCATCCGCAAACGCACGGACAACATCGTGCGTTTCATCATAAATTACTTCGATTTGACGGCCGTTTACCATATCCATCACACATCCCAAACGACGCAACTCAACCAGAGGGTAAGCACGAGCCATCCCGTCAACCATAATGCCAATCACCGTCTCGTGTGCAGGCAGGCGTTCATCGCGCCGCGTTTTACCAGGGACAGTGGCAAATCTGGTGACTTTTTCCAATATGGCCGTCACGCTTTCCTTCGACACCAATCCCGTCCACTCCTCTGGCTCCAATGCCGCCAAAGAATTGGGATGTGCTTGCTTCCAGCCGCCCCAGGCGATCAATTCACCACCAAGCAAAGTCAACTGCTCGCCTTGCAGCGGACCAACCAGACCTTCGCCTGTCGCGTGCTGCCATAATGTGCCCGTTTCGTTATCACGGATGACCATGTTGCGCCGCCAGACACATTCCACATCAAAAGTCAGCGCTTGCCCGTTGACTACTGCGGCATACACGATGCCGCTGCGGCATGCTTCTCACCACGCCGCCAAAATCGGGTCTTTGTCCACCACATCATTGACAAGGTGGTGCGGAATGAGGGTGTCGAGAAGCCAGGCAACGGCCGTTTTCCCATCCAGCGCATACCCCAAAACCAATTTGTTATCTGCCCAATCAACAGCAGAAGCCGCAGCATGTTTCGGCTGCTTAATAGTCACTAACGTTTTGCTGGCATGGTTAAACCCGGATAACGGCGTCAACAACAAAACAACAATCAGAACAACAATTTGACCCGTTGTCGGATTATTCCAGGTCAACAATATGGCAGTTGTAATCGCCGCTACGGCAACAACAACTTGTGTGCGGCGACGATGGTACTGGAATTCAATCCCCAGCTGAGGAATAAACGTGACCCACTGGTTCACGAAAATCGCCAAAATCGAAATAATGATTGCAAATGCAGATAAAAATCCGTTCATTCTTCTAATTCACCTGGTATCTATCCTAAAATTAACTATGAAGATCACAGAGGGCAGAGAAAATGCGGTTTATTTTCTTTGCGATCTCCGCGCCCTTTGCAGTTTTCAAATAAGTTCCAACCACTTTTCATATCCTCGGAATAGACATTTTACTAACTTTTAAGCCACATCCAGGCTTGATCCATCTCGGCTAAATCAAAGTGTTTGGCATCTTGCGCGTAAAGCGGCTCGGACAGTCGCGCCATCCATCTGCTCAAGCGCCGGTCACCAACAACAGCTAGCTTATGGATCTTGTCATGATATTGACGGCCGAATTTCCAATCTTCCGACCATGCTCGCATTTCAACACCTTCCAATTCTTCAATTTGCAGGAGCAAGTTAACCGATTCGGCCGTTTGCAAAGTTTCATCCACATCCATTTCCAGCGTTTGATAATCCGTTTCCAGCAACTTACCGGCCACGCGATAGCCAATGAAATTCCCGTTGCTCTGAGGTAGACGATGTAAAGCGGCCGTTTGCAAGAAACTATCCCCCACAAATTGCGATTTCAGCAAACCGGAAAAAGCATGGTAAGTGACTAATTTCATCATCATCATTTCTGCCTTGACGCCCAATTCACTGCCGGGGACAAACTGCTTGGCAAAATCATGCGCTTTTCGTTGGCGCAAATCCATTTGTGGTTTGACGCGATGCTCAAAATTGGCTAAGGCCTGCTGCCAATCTTCTGTCTGACTGAGTTCTTCAGCAAGAACGTAAGCGCCACCTATAGCCATAGAAGCCCCTTGCCCGGAGATGAGCGTCATACAACCAGCCGCATCACCGACAAGCACAACACGGCCGTTTCGCCAGGTGTCCATCCGAATTTGGGTAACGGTATCCACCAAAATATCTTTGCCATCACCCGGCATGTCATCCAGAATTTGAGACGTTAGCCAGCCCATATCTGTAAAAGCGGTGCGTATTTTCTCTGCACGTTTGTCATGCGGAATGTGTCCTTCGTCTTCTGCCTGCCATAAGAAAAGCGTCGCCAACTGCCCTTCGCGATCCGTGTCATACGCACCGACTTGCCGACCCGGCTCGGTATAATTTGCCCAGGTTGCCGGAAGTTGGTATTTGTCAGGAATGAAGTAGCAAGCGAGATAATATCCCATATAAAAGGCAAACTCTTTTTCCGGGCCAAAGACCAGATTACGCACATTGGAATGTATCCCGTCGGCGCCAACTAACAGATCGAATGTTTCACGGTTGCCATTTTCGTAAGTGACAGTGACGGATTCAGGGGATTGGGTAACGGCCGTAATCGAAGTGCCAAATCGTATCTCGACATCATCCTTCACCGCATCATATAAAACCTCTTCCAGGTTATAGTGCATCAAGCCCATATATTTACCGCCCAGGACCTCACGCACAGCGTCTGTTTTTAGTTCCGCCACCGGCTTGCCATCTTCGTTTACAAAAGCGATACCGCTCCCTTTATCCATAAAAATTTGTGTTTTTGCCAACGCATCAATGATCCCCATGCGCTCGGCCACATCATAGCCCGTGCCAAAAAAATCCAGGCCATAGCCGTCACGTCGTAAATCGGGAGCGCGTTCAATCACCACTGCTTCATGCCCATGATGGTGCAGCCAGTAAGCCAATGCCAGTCCTGCCAAACCGCCACCTGATACAAGGATCTTCAATTTTTTCATCTTACAAAACTCCTTCGTTTACGAGATTATGAATGGGCATTCATTATAATGAATGTTTATTCATTCTACAAAATAATAGGTGATTCTATTTAATCTGTCAATGACGATCGTATATACAGTGCCAGATTAATAGACCTGAAGCATGAATTAATGAATTCGATTTTATTTTGATTCAGATCACCATTGAATAAGTGTCGATACAGCAAAGTTTTCTCCAATAAAAAAAGACCTTCGCGGTTACCGACAGCATATCGGGAACACCGCGAAGGTCTATAAAATTATTGTGGCGTCAAAGGTTAATGCAAGCCGCCAGCCGTCGCTTCCTCCATCTTGGCCATCACACTATCCAGGTTAAAAGCTGCCGGTTTTTGGCGCGGCGGGAACTCCTTAAACGATTGAATTTGTTCGGCCGTTAATGCCTGCGCCGCATAGATACCGGGAACATGGTCCAGGACCCAATCCCAATACGTGTTCGAGCTTTCATCCGCCCGTTCAAAGGGGTCACGGCGCAAATTAAACATCTTTGGTACGCGCAAGGAAACAAACGGCTCGGCCCAAACCATCATGCCTTTGGCTCGCTGTTCCATAAAGACAATTTTCCAATCATGAATACGGATGGCGACCACTTGCCCATCATCATTTGTGTAGAAAAACCAGGTTCGCGGTGATTCATCAACCTCACCAGTTAGATAGGGCAGTATGTTATAGCCATCGACATGCACATGGAACTGCTTGTGGCCGACTTGATGGCCTTTCTTCAGTTTTTCAACAATGTCCGGCTCTCCAGCCGCCGCCAACAATGTGGGCAGCCATTCTTGATGGGTGACAATGCCATTGAGCGTTTTACCGGCTTCAAACTTATCCGGCCAACGGACAAAAGTGGGGACACGGTAAGCACCTTCCCAGTTAGAGTTCTTTTCACTACGCCACGGCGTAATGCCTGCATCCGGCCAACTATTGTAATGTGGTCCATTATCCGTCGAATATTGCACGATGGTATCATTTGCGATGCCCAGCTCGTCCAGTAAATCGAGTAATTGGCCCACAGCCATATCATGCAGCACCATGGCATCGTTGTAGAAGCCCTGACCGCTGAGACCATGTGCTTCTTCAGGGATGTGGGTGCGGAAGTGCATATGAGTGGAATTCCACCAGACAAAGAAGGGTTGTCCCGCTGCATTGGCTTTCCTGATGAATTCAATCGCCCGTGCAGTCACGTCGTCATCAATCGTTTCCATGCGTTTTTTGGTCAATGGGCCAGTGTCTTCAATGGTTTGTTTACCGACACGACCAAAGCGCGGTTCAATGGTGGGATCATCGACATCGGTCGCCTTGCAATGCAAAACGCCGCGTGGGCCAAAACGCTCGCGGAAGGCAGGGTCTTTAGGGTAATCAGGATGTTCAGGTTCTTCTTCTGCATTGAGATGATAGAGGTTTCCATAGAATTCATCAAAGCCATGCACAGTAGGTAGGAATTTATTGCCATCACCGAGATGGTTCTTACCAAACTGACCAGTTGCATACCCGTGTGGTTTGAGTAACTCAGCTATCGTTGGATCTTCTGGCTGCAGGCCCAGGTCTGCACCGGGTATCCCGACTTTGGTTAATCCAGTGCGAACCGGATTTTGGCCGGTGATGAAGGCGGCACGGCCAGCGGTACAGCTCTGCTGGGCGTAATAATCGGTGAACTCGATGCCTTCTTTGGCGATGCGGTCAATATTGGGGGTACGATACCCCATGGCACCACGATTGTTATAGCTGATGTTGTACCAGCCAATATCGTCGCCCCATATAATCAGAATATTTGGTTTTCCGTTTGGCATAACTATCTCCTTTATTTTTCAAGCGTTGGCAGGTTTTCGAAAACCTGTCAACGCTATCCTTTCAACAACTTATCTCGCTAATAATTCAGACCTTGTTTGCGGGTTCGGCAATCGTTCTGAACTAAATTTGGGAGTGGGACGGCCGTGGCACTGTTTGAACTTACGGCCGCTTTTACATGGACAAGGATCGTTGCGCCCCACGCCGGCAAAAGCCTGCTCCATAATAGCCATTACCTCCGTCGCCGGACGCTCGCGCCGGATTAAACCGGCCATGAGCTTCATCGGAAAATCAACGTGGTGAAAGAAATCCTTGAAGCCTACGCATAAATAATTCAAGCCCGGTTCCCCATCAGGCGTTTCGATAAAGCGGTTCTTGGGACATTCACCATGGCAAGCAAAACGCACGTCGCAATCCAGGCAATATTGCGGTAGAGTATCTAATTTGTCCTGACCAAATTTTAACTGCTTTGACGACGCCACCAATTCGATCATATGCTGCTCTTGAATATTTCCCAGAAAATAATTGGGTTCGACAAAATGATCACATGAATACAGATCACCATTATGCTCAACTGCCAGTCCCTGACCACATGTCTTGTTAAAAACACACATGCCGGAAGCATCCATGCCCAGCCAGTTGCGCAAGGCAGCTTCGAAGGTCTGCACATAGATACGGCCGACATCGTTACGTACCCATTCATCAAAAATAACGCTCAAGAAACGGCCGAATTGCTTTGGCAATACCGAACGGTCAGAAACGGTGCTGCCCTCCTGGAATAATGTGAGGCCATCGGCATTGATGCGCTCCACTACAGGAATAAACTGCATCCAGGTCGTGCCCACTTCATCACGTAAAAAGCGGTAAACCTCTAGCGGATAGTCAGCGTTGACGCGGTTGACCGTGGTCAAAACATTGTATTCGACGCCATGTTTTTGTAACAAACGCAGCCCACGCATTACATTCTTGAGGGTTGGTGCACCGCCTTTATCCACACGGTAAATATCATGTAGCTGGCTGGGGCCATCAATGCTGATGCCGATCAGGAAGTTGTGTTCCTTGTAGAAAACACACCATTCGTCATTCAGCAGCGTGCCGTTGGTTTGCATGGTGTGTTCGAAAGTCATGCCGGGACGACGATACTTTTTGACCAGCAGCATGACCCGGCGATAAAAATCCAAACCCATCAAGGTCGGTTCACCACCCTGCCAGGCAATCGTCACAAGATTCGTCTGATGGGATTCGATCAGTTGACGAATGTACTGCTCCAACACCTCATCGTTCATGCGGAACTTGCTGCCTGGATAGAATATTTCCTTATCCAAAAAGAAACAGTAAGCACAATCCAGGTTGCAGATAGCACCCGACGGCTTTGCCAGCAGATGAAACGCTGGCGGGGCATTGTCGGGAATGGTACGCAGATATGGTAATGTCATCATTGCCTTATAGGATAGGTGAATTCAAAATACGGACTGCTCCGTAAATAAAAACTGTTATACCCATAATGAGCATGGCAGCATCGAGTACCCGCCATTGAAATTTACCGGCAACTCCAGTAAAAAAGAGCACCGTAGCAAATATCACTGTCAGCAGCACATATTCATCAGACAGTTCGTTGGCTTCATTCGCCTTGCGAAACAACTCGACTGATTCGGCCTGGAGTTTTTCAGATTCGATTTGCTCCTCCAGCACATACGCATCCATATCGAAAGGTGTTAGTGGTGCGTCTGGATTTTGCAGCGGCTTGAGAGCCAGCCACGCATCTGTAGCCGCTTTTAAAGTTGTTGGAAAACGAGCAAAAAGAAAGTCCGCTAGTTCCATGTTTTCAGTTGAGATCGCGGCAGCATATTCAACAAAAAGCCCAACCTGAGTACTGGCTCGCAGCATGCCTTCATTGGCCTTTTGCGATGCCGCAACTTGTGCAGTAGTCGCCAGGTTATAGTAATTGGCCTGTTCACCATCCCACTGGGCAGCCTGATAGCCACACCAGGCTGTCATGACCGTTGCCAGCGAGAGGACAATGACGGAAAAGAACTCTACCCAGCGATCGAAGCGGTCTCCCTGACCCTGAGAAAGAAATGTTTTTGCTTCGGTTTCATCATTGCTTGCTGTGTTCATTTTAGAAAACTGTTTGCCAATCGTTTTTCATACTGATGGTTGTCCAACCGCGTTCTTGGGCAGTTTGTTGTACTAGTTCGGCGCTGGCATCGTAGGCGTATTCGCGTTCGGCATCATCATGGCGGACAAGCAGGTTGAGAAACGGCCGTTTACACGACCCCTCACACCATGCGGGCAGGGGGTCAGTCTGCATAATTGACATCTACAAAATCCTTTGGAAAGCCCCCGTCCTACAGTTCCCTCTCCCCACCATAAGTCAGGCGGGGAGAGAGGGAACAAGTGAGGGGACTGCCGTCAAACCATCTTCTCCAAGTTGCTGGGCTTCCAGATTCCTTCGTAATACTCACAGCGGGCACCGTAGAGCCGCAGAAATTGGATCCCAGTTTATTGCCGCGCCACAGCGACCTTGTAGCGCTCTTCAGGCGTAACCAGGTGATCCAAATCCTCGGCATTCTCATCAATGTCAAACTGCACCCAATTCACGGTACCGCTGAACGCACTGTCTTTCGCACCATAGTCCGGCGAGACCGGCGAACCAGCATCCCTGCCCACATCGCAGGTATCCGTCCCAAAAAGCATGGGCACCGTCATGTCCACGCGGCCCTCACCATCTTTCTGCCCGTCTACATATAACAAAACACTGCCTCCTTTGGCCAAACCACCGCCATCGTAAGCGAACTCCATGCGTACCTGATGCTTGCCAACGGGGATTGCCTGTTGACTTTCCGCAAAATAGTGGTTGATACCGAAAAAGTTATAGCAGTGTTTCAGTTTCCCGTCTTTGGCATACAGGCTCCAGCCGCCGATCCCTGCACCGAGGGAAACGATGACCCCGTTAGCACCGGATTCCGGCACTTCGATCTCAGCTGTCACCGCATACGATTTATTGTGCATCTGGAGAACTGCATGTTCAGGCAGCCGGGACATGCCCCCAAACAGTATCTGCGATTTCCCCTTAATCAACTGCGGTCGCCCTGCGATATCGGCATTGAAGCGCTCAAATGACCGATCATCCAGTGGAATGACGTTGTATTTAGTCGCCTCGATCAGGAATAAACGCTGTAGATGGGCGAGCTTTTCCGGATTTTCCTTCGCTAGATCCTGCGACTGTGTCCAGTCCGTGTTGGTATCGTACAACTCCCAGACATCCTCATCAAAGGCACGGTCATAAGCGCCGACCCAGGGTACGTTGTGCCGGGTAACGGCCGTCCAGCCCTTGTGGTAGATGCCGCGATTGCAGAACATCTCGAAATACTGAGTCTCGTGTCGTTCGGCCGCCTGGGGATCGTCAAAGGCATACAACATACTGACGCCTTCCAGCGGCGCTTGCTGGCTGCTATTTACAATCGTTGGCGCAGGAATTCCCGCAGCCTCGAGGATCGTCGGGGCAACATCGATCACGTGAGCAAACTGGGATCGAACTTCACCCTTTGCCTTAATGCCCTGCGGCCAATGCACAATCGTGCCATTGCGGGTGCCGCCCCAATGGGAGGCGACCTGCTTGGTCCATTGATAGGGTGTATCCATGGCGTGCGCCCAGCCCACTGCATAGTGATTGGAGGCCTCTGGCCCGCCAAAATCGTCGATTTTACTCATCAGGAATTCTGGGGTCTCGATCGTACCCATGCCGTTTAGCACGGCAATCTCGTTGAAGCAGCCGTTTGGCGTGCCTTCTGCAGAGGCACCATTATCGCCAATAATGTAGTAAATTAAGGTATCGTCCAGGACTTCCAGGTTTTCCAGGGTATCGATCAGCCGGCCGATTTGGTGATCCGTGTGCTCCAGGAACCCGGCATAGGTTTCCATTTCGCGGACAAGAATGGGCTTGAGTTCCTCGGGCATGTCATCGTAAGCAGGGATTTCGTCGGGCCGTTTGGTGAGCACAGCGTCGGCAGGGATCACACCCAACTTCTTCTGGCGGGCAAACGTTTCTTCACGCAGCTTGTCCCAGCCGCCGTCGAATTTGCCCTTGTATTTGTCGACCCATTGCTTGGGTACATGGTGGGGGGCATGCGTGGCACCAGGCGCGTAATACATGAAAAAAGGTTTGTCGGGCATGAGCGCTTTTTGTTGGCGCACCCAATTTATCGCTTTGTTAGTCATATCCTCTGTGAAGTGGTAGCCTTCCTCGGGGGTTTTATCCGGTTCCAGCGCTGTTGTGCCTTCGTAAATGCCGGGGTAGTACTGGTCAGCTTCTCCACCGATAAAGCCGTAGAAGTACTCGAACCCGCCGCCGCCGGTGGGCCAGGCATCGAATGGGCCTAGCGGGCTGGACTGCCAGGGGGGTACCTCATGGCATTTGCCGAATTGTGCCGTGCAGTAACCGTTGAGTTTGAGCGTCATGGCGAGCGGGGCTTTCTCCTTGGGCAGTACCGAGGTGTAACCGGGCGCTGAGGTCGCGATCTCAGTAATACCGCCCATGTTTACTGAATGGTGATTACGTCCAGTCAATAACGCCTGGCGTGTGGGCGCACACAGCGCGGTGGTGTGGAAGCGATTGAGCTTCAAGCCGTTATTTGCTAACCGCTCGGCCGCCGGGGTGTGAACTGGACCGCCAAAGGCACTGCTGGCTCCAAAACCGACATCGTCGAGTAGAATGATTAGTACGTTGGGTGCGCCTTTTGGGGGTCGGATATCCCGGATCGGCGGGAACCTGGTTTCCGGATCCTTGGCATCATAGGTCGTCAAACCGACATGCTTCACATCCGGGATGGGTAAAATGGATCGTTGAACTTTAACATCTGTACTCATGTTTTTCTCCTTATCTTGATAAGATTGGGTAA
>JAGRDI010000276.1 GCA_020432765.1 Anaerolineales bacterium
CCACGATTGTGCCTGGGGATGAACTTGTCCCACTAAACACCATGCGTCGTGCCATCGCCACGCATATGGTACAAAGCAAACGGACCAGCCCACATGTGACAACTGTTTTTGAATTTGACTTTACGGCTGTTGCGGCGCATCGTGCTGCGCATAAAGCCGATTTCGTGCGGGATGGCGCTAAACTGACGTATACGGTTTATATTGTGGCTGCAATTGTGGCGGCGCTCAAACAACATCCCATGGTTAACAGCACCTGGACGGATGAAGGCGTGCTGCTCAGGCGTGCCATCAATATCGGTATGGCTGCGGCCGTTGCTGATGGATTGGTTGTGCCGGTTATCAGAGGGGCGGATGGCATGAATCTGCTGGGTTTGGCGCGTGCAATCAACGATTTAACAGAACGTGCACGTAATAAACAACTCACCCATGCCGATTTTAAGGATGGAACTTTTTCACTGACTAATCATGGCACATCCGGCAGTTTGTTTGCGACACCGATCATCAATCAACCACAGTGCGGAATCTTGGGTATTGGCAAAATCGAGAAGCGCGTAAAAGTGATTAACGATGCAATTGCGATACGGCCGTTGGCTTATGCCAGCTTCACATTCGACCACCGCATCTTAGACGGTGCGACAGCCGATGCTTTTGTCAGTAGTGTCAAAAGTTTTCTAGAAAGTTACACATAAATCCATATGCGGATGCCTGTTATAATTTTCGTCGTATCTTGGGTTGGGTTGGTGTTGTTTTAACAGGAGTTGGTGAATTTTGGGTGAGCAACGGCCGTAACGCTTTTGCCAATACTTCATCCACCTTATCGACCAAGACAAACTCCATATCTTGCCGCAGCTTTTGGGGAATGTCTTGTAAATCACTACGGTTTTTTTGTGGCAAAATGAATGTCTTAATCCCTGCACGCCGTGCGGCCAACGCCTTTTCGCGCACACCACCAACTTGCAAAACACGGCCGCGCAAAGTGATCTCCCCCGTCATGCTCACATCACGCCGTACCGCTTGCCCCGTAAAAGCTGAAACCAAGGCCGTGACCAACGCATTGCCGGCCGAAGGACCATCCTTTGGCACAGCGCCTTCGGGAAGATGGATATGGATATCCATCTTCTCAAACTGTTCGTAATCGATCCCCAGTTTTTCAGCTTGACTGCGCGTATAAGTTAAAGCTGCCTGCGCGCTTTCCTGCATCACATCACCTAATTGACCGGTGAGTTGCAGAGCGCCTTTGCCAGGCATTAAGTTCACCTCAATAAACAGTATTTCACCGCCAGTTGGCGTCCAAGCCGCACCGGTAGCAACGCCAATTTCGTCCTGGTCGGGCAAAATCTCATAACTGAAGCGCGGTGACCCTAATAAATTTTCCACATGCTGTGACGAAAGGTGTTTGGGATACTTGTTTTTTTCGGCTACCATACGCGCCACTTTACGACATACTGTTCCGATTTCACGTTCTAGATTGCGTACCCCAGCTTCGCGGGTGTATTGGCGAATGATTAAACGCAAGCCATCATCATCAATGTAAACACCTTTAGCGCTCAAACCATGCTGCTCGATTTGGCGCGGCATTAGAAATTGGCGGCATATTTCCAGCTTTTCTTCTTCTAAATAGCTGCTGAATTCAATTACTTCCATGCGATCCAGAAGCGCGGGGGGGATTGTGTCTAAGTAATTGGCCGTCGTTACAAAAAGAACACGCGACAGATCGTAGTCCAGACCCAAATAATGATCGGCAAAAGCAAAGTTTTGTTCTGGATCAAGTACTTCGAGCAAGGCTGCTGCCGGATCGCCACGAAAATCTTGGCCTAATTTGTCAATCTCATCGAGCATAAACAATGGATTGACTGTGCCTACGCGGCGCATACCTTGGATAATGCGGCCAGGTAAAGCGCCAATATAGGTGCGGCGATGACCACGAATTTCGGCTTCATCGCGCACGCCACCCAGGCTCATACGTACAAATTCACGTCCTAACGCATTAGCTATCGAACGGCCGAGTGATGTTTTCCCGGTTCCTGGTGGGCCTACAAAACAAAGTATCGGGCTGCGCATGGAATCCGGGGCGATTTGTTTGACGGCAATATATTCAAGAATGCGATCTTTGACTTTGTCTAAGCCATAATGATCATCATTCAAAACTTTGGCCGCATTGGAGACATCCACATGATCTTCTGTTTTTTCACTCCAGGGCAAATCTAAAACCCAATCGATATAGGTGCGGATGATACCAACTTCAGGTGACATCGGTGGCATAGCACTGAGCCGCTTGACCTCCTTATTTAGTCTGGCGCGAACCTCTTTGGGCAAATCTTTTTTGTCTAGCGTTTCGCGTAATTCGCCGATCTCTTGTGAAAAAACATCTAATTCGCCCAATTCGCCTTGAATAACACGCATTTGTTCGCGCAAGAAATATTCACGCTGCGATTTATCGACTTCTTGTTGTACTTGGGAATGAATTTCATCCTCTAATTCGAGGACATTCAATTCTTTGGCCAGCACAATGCTGATCCTTTGCAGCCGTTCGGCAGGGTCAACGGTTTCTAATATAGTTTGTCGTGTTTCTAAGGGGATAAACAAGGTTGAAGCGACAAAGTCAGCCAGCCAGCCGGGTTGGTCAATATTGAGGGCGAATGTGTAGGCATCTTCGGGAACATTACGATTTAGCATGACGAATTTTTCGAAGAGTGCCTGCACCGCACGCACAAGAGCTTCGGTGTCGGGCTGCCAGTCGACGATTTCTTCGATGACGCGTGCACGTACACGGATGTATGGCTGCCATTGGGTGAAGGCAACGATTTGCACACGGCGGCGACCTTGGGCTAACACACTGGTGGAATCATCGGGCAGGCGTAAAACGCGCCCTATGGCGATTTCAGTACCGATTTCGTAGATTTCGTCCTTTTTGGGCTCAATAACATCTAAATCTTTTTGTGCGGCTACAATCAGGTTTTCGTCTGCCTGGTTGGCAGCAATCAATGCTGCCAGGGAGCGTTCCCGTCCGATGAATAAAGGCATAACCATTTGTGGGAATAGAACCACATCGCGTAATGGTAGGAAGGGGCATTCGATGAAACCATCTATGGTGATGGTTTCTTTATCGGGAAATATGTCGTCTTCTATCCCCGGAAAAGCCCCTAATAGATCGGGGATTTGGGTGAAGTTAATATTTTCATTATACGGCATCTTGCTCACCTCGTTGCGCAATTAGCTGATCCTTTAGATTGTCCCACTGATTGAGCAATTCGCCAATGAAGATAATCGAGCCGGTTGCACAAATCAAATCATCGGGATGCGCTTGGGGAAAGACGGTGTTGATGGCTGTGGTAGTGTCAGCAACGGCCGTTACCAGAAAACCCAAGTCAGACGCAATTTTAGCCAACTCGTCCGGTTCGGCAGCTCGCGGATGCACCGCACGCGATACATAGATTTCATCGGCTAGGGGAAAGAGCAGGGTCATCATTTCATCTATCGCTTTATAACCTGGCGTACCAAAAATCAACCACAAACGGCGATAGGTAAAGTTGGTTTGTAAAGCGGTGACCAAGATCGCGGCTGAGTCCGGGTTATGGGCTGAATCTACCACAATTGTAGGTGTATATGTGGATTGTTGGATGATTTGTAAACGGCCGTCCCAGCGTACCGATGCTAAACCTGCGCGGATGGTGTCTGTTTTTAGTTGGGGGAAACGTGGGTGTATAGCCGCGATTGCCGCCAGCGCAATTGCGCTGTTTTCCAATTGAAACTCGCCTAACAGGGGAATGGCGAAGCTTGTATCTTGCGGGATAAAGGTTGGTTCTGCACTATGGGTGATTTTTAAATGTTGTCTGGGATTAGAGGTTTTATCTGGGTCAGATATATAGCGCCAATCTGTTCCAACACGTGTCATATGGGCAAAACGTTCTTGTGCAATTAAGTGTAAACGCGCCAGCGCTTCTGGTTCTTGCGGCGCGACCACGACCGGCACGCCCGGTTTGATAATCCCCCCTTTTTCATAAGCGATTTGGCTGAGTGTATCGCCAAGCAGTTCGGTATGGTCCAAACTTAAGCGTGTAATCACAGAGACAAGTGGGGTCACAACGTTAGTTGCATCTAAACGTCCGCCCATGCCAACTTCGATTACAGCGATATCAACTTGTTGGCGTGCGAAATGCCAAAATGCAACGGCCGTAATCACTTCATACCAGGTAATACCCGGAAATTCGGCGACTGATGGTTTGATTGCCTGAATTAAATCAGCAAACTCTTGCTCAGCGATACGGCCGTCGTCGTCATCAGGTGTTAGAATGCGGAAACGCTCGCGAAAATCGCGCAGGTGGGGGGAAGTGTATAAACCCACACGTAAACCAGCGGCCCGTAAGATTGAGGCGCACATCATCGCTACCGAACCTTTGCCTTTTGTGCCGGCAATATGGATGGTTGGATATTGATCTTGCGGATTACCGATCATCCCTAACAGGCGACCCGGACGTGTTGGGTCAATTTTGCTTTCGTGATAGTTCTCGACCGGTTTTTTTTCGTAATTGATAAAATCAAAAAGATAAGTTAGTGCGCTGTTATAATCGTTAGAATTTGGTTGCATTCCATCGATTGTAGCCGAATCAATTCATGAAGCATAATACGGATACATGAATTTAAATGAAAACGGCCGTTGTTGGTAAATTTATGGCGTAGATGTGCTCCACGACTGTCCCTCGATATATGTTTTGCACGTCTTTATCTGGTACCAGAGCACCAACAACCCGACATTGTATTTTATTAAGCAAGGTAATATGCGCTTCTGCGCCAGACCGTCATGCTGAAAGCCGGATTTTAGATAATCGCAACAAAAATCCAAAATAAAAAATTTCAAAATGTTTTGTGTGCTGCTAAAAGTCCACGTATACTTGTGCAATATTTAGATGCTTGGCGATGCTGCTGAACATTGCAGATTGGTGGTTCAACAATTCTTGGAAAGGGAACAAAAACGTGGACTCAATTGTCACACTTCATGGTGCTTTAAAAAATACAGTCTGGCTTTTTTACTTGATTATTGGATTATGGGGGCTTTTTCGCGCTATTCGTGGGCAAGGCGTTAATGGTTCTTATCTTGGAGCATTGGTCGTTGCTCAAATAGTTATTGTTGTCCAGGTCATTCTAGGCGCTGTACTGTTTATTGGCGGACAGAGCGGGGCTTTGTCACGGCCGTATATGCATTATTTGTATGCTGCTTTTGGTTTAGTATTTTTGCCCTTTGTGTTTTTATATTGGCTGCGTGGTGATGATACAAACCGGGCGCAGTGGGTGCTGAGTTTCGCGACTTTGTTCTTGTTTGGCACGATGGTGCGTTTTGGCGCAGCGTTTTAGGCAATAATGCTGGTCGGCCATTCAGCCAAACAATTAATCGGTTTGCTGAAATATTGACCAGTTGAGCAGTTTAACGCAATTTATCCACGGACTTGAAAGCTGCACGAATTGTTTGGAGGTCCATAGAAAACTTGGTGGCAACGGCCGTTGCCACATCCCCCTCAATGCTATGCTCAAATCGTTTTCCATCGTGAAACGATTCGAAACGATACGGCCGATCTGTTGAATTAAAACGAAACGGCCGTTCTGCAACAATTTTGTTGACAATCACACGTTCTAGAAAATAACCTGTTGGTTCATAATCAGCTGTTGTCGCCATACGATAAGCTGCTTCTGTAACCGATTTGTCGATCAATGTAAAAGCGTTTCGCTGTGGGTGCGGCCAGCGTTCAATTTGAAAACGTTGTGCACCGTCAGGCCAAGCACAGTAGTTCATGAAGGGGGTGGCACGGTACACTGTACCACGTGGGCTGAGGCGAATAGGCGCGTGGATTGGTAATCCTACGTCTACCAACCACTTTTGGCCTGTCAACAAAATGATAATTGCCGTGTGGCAGCCAACAGATTCGCCCATGTTGTTGATGGTTAAGTAACCATCAAAACCTAATGCGTTTAATAGGCTGAAGAAGGCATAATTACTCTCGAAGCAGGTTCCACCAGCACCCATCGTCAACGCTTCGCGCCAAAAAATATTAGGCCAGCGTGGGCAATCCTTTGTATTTGCAATGCGTGCGCGGCGTGCAACCCGAAAGGCGCTTTCCCAAGGCACTTTGCGAATGTAAGCCTGGATTAATTGATCCAATAGCTGGATATTGGGGCTTGAGGGTTTAACATCCAGGTAGTTGAGAACGGCCGTTACCGCCTCTGGATTTAACATAGCATGCATAAAATTATCTCTAGTATTTCGCGCCGTAAATCCTTACTGGATTTATGAAAACGCTGGCGCGAAATATCAAAGCAGTTTTGCGGATTTGTTTGACATAATAACCTGTTACTCAATTCCGCAAAACTGCACTAG
>JAGRDI010000277.1 GCA_020432765.1 Anaerolineales bacterium
CATGTCTAGAATTCGCCAGACTCCTAGAGCTGGCTCTGAGTTTGGATTAAATATTAGCCTCCTTGTCAGCATACCAGCGCCAAAATGCTGTTACGCCATCAATTACTGATACTTTGGGGTCATATCCGATTAAGCGCCTGGCTTTGCTAATATCAGCATAGGTATAGACAACATCGGCAGCGATTTTGGTCTTATGGACAAAGTTACCCTTACCGCCAGCCAGCTCTTCAATCATTTCTACAAAATCCCTTAGCAGCGTTGGCTCACCGCGACCTAAATTAAGCAGTTCATACCCCAAGGGTTTGTTTAGCGCCAACACAATGCCATCGGTGATGTCTTCAACGTAGGTCCAATCACGCCACATTTGGCCGCCTTCGTAAAGTGGAATTTCGATGCCTTTTGTTATGCTGTCAGCAATAAGATAGGCCATCATGTCAGGACGGCCGTTTGGCCCATAAACTGTAAAGAAACGTACGGCCGTAAAGTTTAGACCGAACAAATGATGGTAAGAGTAACCCAAAATCTCAGCAGCGCGTTTAGCCGCTGCATAAGGCTGCAACGGCCGATCACAGGCATCTGTCTCGACAAAGGGAATTTGTTGGGTATTACCATACACAGAGGAAGTAGAAGCAAATACAAAATTATGGATACCCCCCGCCGCCAATGCCGCATCCATCAAGTTTTGTGTGCCATTCAGATCAACATCAACGTAGAGAGCCGGCTGCTCAATCGCTTTGCGCACACCGGCCAATGCCGCCAAGTGTGCAACTGCATCAAACTGTTCATCGGCAAAGAGTTCAAACAGTCGCTGCCGGTCACGCACATCAGCCTCAACCATTCTAAAATTGGAATATGTGTTTAAGCGGGCTTCATTGGCTCGTTTTTTGGCTGGATCATAATAGTCATTGAAATTGTCTAAGCCAACGACCGTTTCGCCAGCGCGAGCTAATTTTTCTGCGAGGTTGCTCCCAATAAAGCCGGCTGCGCCGGTCACTAAAATTTTCATAAGCGTACAATACGGCCGTTTTCAACACCTTCAAGCGCGTTGCGTGTATCAACCAACAAAGGCGCATGCTTGACAATCCATGACCAATCATATGCAGCATGGTCAGTTACGACAACAACACAATCTGTCTGGTTTAATAATTCGGTTGTTAATTCAATTGACATTTGTGGAAAGCCCTCAGCATGTAAATCAGTGACTAAAGGATCATGATAAATTACATCTGCCCCACGTTCCTGCAACAGATGGATAATATCCAGTGCAGGACTTTCACGCACATCACTCACATTGGGTTTATAGGCAACACCCAGAATCAAAATCTTACTGCCGTTGATGGGTTTGCGCTCATTATTCAGCCCATCAGCCACTTTGCCAACCACATAATCCGGCATATGGCTGTTAACTTCGGCGGCCAGTTCGATAAAACGCGCCGTGTAGTTGAGCGTGCGTAATTTCCAACTAAGGTAATGCGGATCGATCGGAATGCAGTGGCCGCCTAGCCCTGGGCCAGGGTAAAAGGGCATAAACCCGTATGGCTTTGTGGCTGCGGCTTGAACTACTTCCCACACATTTAAGCCTAATTTATCACACATTAAGGCAACTTCGTTTACCAAGCCAATATTGACAGCCCGAAACGTGTTTTCCAACAGCTTGACCATCTCGGCGGCGGCGGTCGAAGAAACGGGTACGGGTTGTGCAACCACTGTGCCATACAAAGCTAAGGCCACAGCCAAACAAGTAGGCGTCGCGCCTCCAATCACTTTGGGAGTCGTATGAATGTCATAATCTGTGCGACCCGGATCAATGCGTTCTGGGGAAAAAGCAAGGAAGAAATCTTGACCAACTTGATCCCCATTGGTTTTAAGGCGCGGTAAAATCACTTCTTCAGTTGTGCCGGGATAAGTCGTCGATTCCAGTACAATTAACTTGCCATTTCCACCATAACGGGCAATGTTATCTGCTGCATCAATAATGTAAGAAACATCTGGGTCTTTGGTTTTACGCAGCGGAGTCGGCACACAAATGGAAATCGTATCCACCTGCGCTAAATCAGCATAATCCGTACTGGCATGCAAAAGACCTTGGTGTACCAATGGCTGCAAAACAGTGCTGGAAACATCTTCAATATAACTCTGACCTGAATTCAGGGAGGCTACTTTATTGGCGTCAACATCAATGCCAACCACATTAAAGCCAGCTTGAGCAAAAGCTACAGCCAAGGGTAAACCGACATAGCCTAGACCAACTATACCTAAGCGAGCTTGCCGTGTTTCAATTCTTTTTAGTAATTCAGTTTTTTTATCCATATTGGATTCCAATAAGCACATTCCGTCATTTGTGACACAGATTTTTGTTCTTTGTCAGGTTACGGCCGTTACCTTAAGACCAGCATTAACACCAAGTATCTTATACACCAACTGTAAGCATTAAGATAATGTTTTGGTTTGTAATAACCGCTTGAGCGGTATGTATGCTGGAGAGCACCCACGACTAAAGTCGTTACTACAAGCTCCAATTGTTTTTCTTAACAGCTATTCGCGTTTATGGGCCATAACGATCAAGGATAGGTGCGTAGGAACAACGGCAGCCGTTAGGATGCGAACACCCTTCAACAGGCAGTTCAGGCACAGCATCAAATTCATAAGCTCCCGCCATTACATTGCAAGCCGGACAACAGTCTTGATTGGCTAAAATGCGCACTTTGGTGGCAATGCCGCCATTGCGGATTCTGTTCAAGGCTTCTTTTTGTTCTGCATGTTTGTCAACACTATTATTTAACGCCACAATAAACTCCTTATTCGTTGTATGACTTCCGGTCAGGTAATGGTTAGTCAAGTAGTAGTCCATCAAACGTCTTTTGCCGCTTGCTCGTGGCCATGGCTTACTTTGGCGCGCTCAGTGCAGGCGCTGACAATGCCGCCGATGTTGGCCTGACAATACTTGTTTGACGCAATAGTAGTCTGAATTTTACAGTGAGACGGCCGTTTGACCAACCGTCTACGCCCATAAACCAGTCGGACCGATTTGCTGGCGTGAAGCCAAAATATGTCCGCTGCCAATTTGTGTGATGTAATGGGCCAGCTGATCACATTCAACAGCCAGGCGGTCAAATGTTGGTTCATCCAGCAGCAGTAATTCAACATCTGTCAGAGCACGATAAGTAGCCGTATAGGGTGTGTCGGCAAAGAGGGCATATTCACCAAAATGTTCACCACTGCCTTTACGGCCGTTCCCATGCTCGCCCTCCACAACAACTTCAACCTCTCCTGCGGCCACAATAAAGAAGTGGCTGCGCGGCATACCTTTCTCCACAATAATGACACCTTCTGCATACTGACGACGCTGTAAGCGTGCTGCAACGGCCGTTAACTGCTGTGAACTCAAACCGGCAAACAAGGTTATTTTTTGTAACAAATTCCATTCGGCCGCTTTGATTTGTATCTGGCTAGCCAATGTTGTATCGGCACGCCACAAGGGATCGAATTGTGACCGGTTAAACCATAAAACCGTAGCCAGTTCTGCCACACGGTAGGTGGCGTTGTAAGTCCCTGTGTCTAATAAAGCATTGCTGCCAAAGTAGCCGCCTTTGTTCACCATCCCAATTTTTTCTCCGGCCTGCAACACATCTACTGTACCGGAAACAACCAAATAGAAGCGCTCTGCCTCAACACCTTGCTGCGCCAGTATCTCGTTACGCCGAAATGTTTGTTGACGCATCATCGCCAAAAGCGCCTGCGTCGTCTCATGATCAAAACCAGCAAAAATATCAGCTTCCCGAATCAAACGGCCGTATTGGTCATGATTGGGGATAAACCCTTGTGCCAAAGCTGCGCCCCAATTTGAAGCGGCCAACACATGCCGCCCGATGGTTTCGGCTTCCAGCCAGGACAGGCTGTCGTATGCCGCCTGGCCAGCCCGTTGTGTAAAAGCCGATCCAGCAATATCGTCAAGCCGGTCATTGACCACAATCAACCGCTGTTGAATTTGTTGGCTCGTTGTCCAAAGTGGTATCGTTGGGTCTAGCGTTGTTTGAGCAGCTAATTCGTGTTTTAGTTTAACCAATGGGCGTCGACCAAATTCAGGTTCATAGGCAGCATATAGGGCTTCAATAAAGTGCTGATAGCTGCTAATTAACAGTTTGCGTTCATCGAAGATAGAAACGGCCGTTTGTGCCACCTCATGGCGTGCAAACCATGCTAATCGACCCATAAACCAATACAATATCCCTGCAAATAACCATAAGCTAATTGTCAACAGATGTAGGCTAGTAAATGCTGTCGCCCAAGGCAGCAGCCAAATTGACAGCATAATGCAAAGCCAGGGCAGCGTGAAACGAGTATGCCCAAAGTTGAGCAGTAGGGGACTCATTAACAAACTACCAATTGTGAGCAAAAAGAGCATGAACAAAGTCTCCCATGAGCTATATCCCAACCAACTTAATCCCAACATGGTCAATAAACCCAAGCCCACAAAGCCGCCCATCAACCCATAATCAGTCCAGTTGAGCACAGTTAATCTCACTGTCCACCAAGCCATGCAGCCAGCCATTAATACACCAACCGCAGCCAATAACCAACCAAACGCATACCAAAGATCCGCGCTCACCCCCGGCAAGTGTGCTGGGGTGAGCCATGCCCATCCCAACCCGGCAATAACCGCCAATAATGCCCAGAAAACTGCTTGCAAGCGCGATCCCGCTACCTGCCGCGCCACGGCGACAAAGCTCCAGGCAGCGGCCAACAACAATATCCAAATAAAGAGTGTTTGCCATACATCAGCAGCCGGCAACAAATCCAAGATGAACCACACGGCCGTTATCACACTTGCCACAGGCAAACCAATTAAAGCGGCAGGAACCCATCCTTTATCGAGGTAATTATGTTTTGCCAGCCAATCATACCCAGCTTGCAAACGCGCCACGCACATTTGAGCGAGAAAATAAGCAGCGGGGATGAAGAGTACGGCCGTAACCAACAGCAGCAAACCACGTCCCCAGCCGCCCATCTGCCACAGCAGCAGCATCCATGGCTCTAGACGTGAACGCCAAAAATAAAAAGCCAGTGCAGCGGCAACCAGGCTGTAGACAAAAGCAAAACCGCCATAAATCAAAAATAAACGCGCTTCACGCGTACAATTTGCCCAAATTCTCGCCGGTGATTTGGTAACATGCAGCTGATTACGCAGGTCGACGCGCCAAAATTGAAATGCACGCCGGCGTAGATTGGGTAGATCGAGCCAATCCATGAGCATGAAATAACCGTCTAATTCCAATAGTGGATTAAGGTTCAACAGCACGCTCACATAAGCGAGAAAACCAAATTGATAAAGCAGGGTAGCAACGGTTGTGGACACAACGGTTGTGGACAGGGAAACGGCCGTTAACAATACCCCTACCAGCCCACCAATAATCAAACCTGAATATGGCCCAGCCCACACAACCCACAAGCGTACACGTAAAGGGGAAAGCCAAATGTCACGGGTATCCACAAAAAAAGCAGGCAGCCCCCAATAAATCAAGCAGCCGCCGCGATTTAATTCACGCGCAAAATGTTTCACTGTCACGCCATGCGCCAATTCATGGATGCCAATTACCAGCAAATTTAGCGCCAGCAGCGTCAAAAAGCTCCAGCCGCCGACATCAAACAAAAAATAATTTTGCTGCCATACTTCACGCGCAAAAAAGATCCCTCCTACAATCACAAACAGCAACAACAATCCTTGCATAAGCGGTGTATACAGCCAACGACTCAACCGATAAAGTTGGGAGAAAAAGCCATCCAACCCAGCGATTTCCCACTTGGTTTCCAGCAAACCTTGCAACAGGCGTTCGCCGCGTTTGTCCGGCGAACGGTGCGCTAATTCAGCTTTTACCTGAGCATACATGTCGGTGGGTTGGTCTAACAAGAAGTGACCGGCACGCAAATCGTCAACCAGACTGTTCAAACGCCCAATGGGCAAGGAACGGAATCGCATCAAACTATAAAACAATAAATCCTTGAGCGTTTTGTTTCCGTCCATCTGCCACCAAAGGGCATAATCACCTGCATCCAGGCGCAAATAGTTTTTGTATATAGGCTGTTTAAGCACATAATACAATTCTCCATCCGCTTCCAAACAAGAGATCATCACATTCGGATTGCGCAGGGGTTTATAATTGGCCGGGTTAACGGCCGTTTCAAGTGCCAACCAAAAGGCCGCAGTTGTATCAGCAACAGTCATCATATAAGTCTATCACGCCGGTTGTATTTTGAACCATGCCAAGTGATAGGAAGATGCTATAATTTAGGAAATCTCAAAGAACTCAAAGGATACAAACTGATTCTCCTTGTCCTTTGTGCTCTCTGGGGTGAATTCAAAGGAGCATAAAAATCATGGGCTTTCTAAAACGTCTATTCGGTGGTGAGAAAGAAAATAAAGAATCTGGCTACGTCGACAAAACTGGTATCTACTTTTATGTACAATGTGACAATTGCGGCACTTGTGTGCGCCTGCGTGCCGATAAAGAACATGACTTGATGCGCGAAGATAATGGCTTTACCTGGCATAAAACGATTGTAGACAGCCGCTGTTTCCGTCCCATGCCCACGATAGTTGTGCTCAACAATAAATACGAAATCAGCGATGCCGAAATCTCCGGTGGCCAGTATATCAGTGAAGCCGAATACAACACCTGGCTAAAACATAAAGACGAACCAGAGGAACAAGTAGAATCATCAGAAGTAGACAATGAACTTAGTGACGATATTGAAGCGTTCGAATAATCTTCCTGTTGCCACTGATTCTCACACGTTAAGCTTTAATTCGTGGAAATCCGCGATAATTCATGGCAAAAAATCAAAAAATATGATCAACGAAACCCTTGAACCAATTATCATGTACAAATCTACCACATGTCCGCATTCATGGAGTGTCGAACGCTGGTTGAAAAGCAAAAATATCAACACCACCTTTATCAATATCGACAAAGAGCCTGGTGCCAGAGCTGTGGTGCAATCTTTGAACAACGGCTATGCCTCTGTACCCACCCTGATCTTCCCCGATGGCACACAGCTCACCGAGCCTTCTTTCCGGCAGCTGCGTCACAAACTCGGCATACAATCCCCCACGCTGTCACAACGCTTGAAAGGTTTATTCGGCCGTTGAAAAATAAAGATGAACACTGGCCTGTTGAAATTATTCGCAGTGCCAAACGCAAAAAAACCGTTAGTGCCAAACTGGTAGATGGTACTTTAATTGTGCGTGCCCCGGCACGCATGAGTGCTGCCGAACTGGCTCCCGTTATCGAAAACCTGACCAAACGCATGCAAAAACGCAGCCAGCCTGTGACGATGAGCGACACGCAATTGGAACAAATGGCCCAAGAGTTAAACCAGCAATATTTCGACGGTAATCTACACTGGCAATCAATTCGCTTTGTCACCAATCAAAACACGCGTTTCGGCAGTTGCACCCCTAGCCAAGGTACTATCCGCATCAGTCAGCGTTTAATTAAAATGCCTAAATGGGTTTTACGCTATGTAGTCATGCACGAAATCGCACATTTACGCGAAGCAAACCATAGTTCGCGTTTCTGGAATCTGGTCAATCGTTATCCACTTACCGAACGTGCACGCGGCTATCTGATGGCCGTGGGACTAGAAAATCTATCAACAGAGTAAAAATTGTCAATTTAATTGCTCTCTTCTGCGTGTTCCCACTGATATTCAAAGGCGGCTTTGTAGTCCGCTATAGCCGCTTCATCTTCGATGGCCATACTGTATTCCGTCAATCCACCACCACGACCGAACGCGCTGTAGTGAAAGTTTTGGCTGCCGATGATGAGCAGTTGGTCATCAACCAAAGCTGCTTTGGGGTGTACTGAACCCTCAAAATAGCGCACCTCAACCTTATCCGCTATCCCCAATTGCACAAGTCTTTTTTCTAACGCATCCAAAGCAACGATGTTTTCAATGCCTTCAGTTGGCCCCGGTTTCATCAATACACGCACATGTGCCCCATTTTGGGCAGCTTGCAATAATGATGACATATAGTCTGGTGAAACATCTACGGTGCAAATATCAAATAAGACATTTAAATCACAAACCATTTCCAATGTAAAGTTTACATGCATCGCATCAATCGATTCCTGAGCAGCAGCTAGTACGGCAACGACTTGTCTATCAGCTTGATCATGGACTTTTGAACGATACATCGAGAAAACGGTGCTGCTGCCACCAGGAAGGTAGAACTTTTGCACTTCAGGCACATGATCAACTGTGGCCGATATGTCATAACAGGTCGCTTGCCACGGAATGCCCAAGGGCGGATCAAGGTTGATGCAATTGCGTTGGTCGGCACCATTCCACATATCATCAAACATGCGTTGGGTTGCCTGCGCGGCTGGGCCGGTGACTTGCAGGCCAACGTCAAAACGCCCGCCACCTTCCCCAGATATATGATCTGCAGGAAAGTGGTCATAGGTCATATTGAAGCCATTGGCAGTGGCGGTTTTGCCGTCAATCACAATTGTTTTGACGTGGCTGTGGGGCATACTGCCTTCAAAATCTGCTACTTGCAGCCGCCAACCGATTTCTTCGTCGACCATTTTGTCAATGCCAGCATAACGCAAATCATCGATCAATGTCCATAACTGGCCGGTGGGTTCGCCCGTTGCTAATTCTGGTGGATTGCCCAACATGATACGCACAGTGATGCCACGAGGATATTGCTCTGGGTGGGCTTTGAGATTGTTGTATAG
>JAGRDI010000278.1 GCA_020432765.1 Anaerolineales bacterium
AAATACATGATCAAGTGTATTGGTTAAGTTTGATTGTCAAATTGTTCAATATCTACGTTAACGTAATTCCTACAAAAATCCAACAGAGCTCTTATTTTTCATATACCTTTTTCTAACGCATCTGCGCGAAAATAGATTGCATTGATAACAGGCATGTTATCAACAGAAAACAAATATACAAACAAGATATGCTTTGTGAATAAACTTTGGAGGTTTTGCTAAAATGAAAATTGTACGTTGGAATCCCCGGTATAACACTATGAATCTGTTCAATGAATTTGAGCGCTGGAATACGCCGACACCTGCGAGTTTGCCTTTGGATGTCATCGAAAACGAAGATGGCTATGTGGTAGAGGCTTCTGTACCTGGTATCAATCCAGATGATGTAGAAATCAGTTTTGAAGATGATGTCCTGACTATCAAGGGCGAAATCAAAGAAACTGCCGAAAGTGAAGGTGTCAATTACCAAATCCGTGAACGTCGTTTTGGTGAATTCGGCCGCAGCATTCGCTTCCCTGTGAACATTAATGTCGAGAACGTTGAAGCGACTTATACCAACGGCATCTTGACGTTGATTGTGCCTAAGGCTGAGGAAGTTAAGCCCAAACGGATCGCGATTAAAGCGAACTAATGGGTAGTAGGAAGTAAGGAATAAGCATTATGCAGGGCTGGCTCCGTTGGGGCCGGCCTTTTTTATTGGGTGATGATGGGCAGGAATATGTTATGATTGTCGGCCGTTACGGCCACAAAAGACAACTTAACTTGCGCACTCGCCGATGTTGTATTGTCACCCAATCCCAATGAATTCGGAATTGTATAAGGGTTTATTGGAAGCGGGGGAGGCGGTTCAAATGCGGTGTAATTGCGTAAGGGACCACTCAGGATTTGACTGTCGTTGGCAAACAGGGTGTAGATGTTCCCTAAAACAACCAGTTTGTAATGGATCAACGCGGTGGTTGTATCGAATGCAGCCCCTTCCGCATGCTGGAAGAGATCGTTACTGCCGCCTTCGCTCGCCCAAACCTCATCTTGCCAAAAGTTCAGTGCGATGCCCTGCAAATCCTCACCAAGGATTGTGAATCCGAAGCCAGCGCGATCGTCGCTGGTATGCGTTTCGGCTAGTACCTGAATCGTAAATTCGGCTGAATAACCAACTGCACGGTCTAGGGTGGGTAGGTCATCGGTGCCATAACCTGCATATTCGTCAATGTTGGGCGTTGTGTCTAAGGTAGTCGCGCCATCTGCGTAGGATTGGTTGGCGGCGGCACCGATCAATGGCCAGGTTTGGTAATAGAGTTGCTGCGTGTCGGGTGTGCCGCCGGCTGCGCCGTCGTATAAGATGATGGTGGTCTGGGGTTGTGCTGATGGGGGAGAAACGGCCGTTGTGCCGCTCACCACAAACAACAAACAAAGCCCCAACAACAAACCCATCATCAAAGCTTTGCGCCGAATATTAAACATGCTCATGAGCGGTTCCGATATAAATCTGGGTCTACAACCTCAGCCATTTTGTGAATATCTAAAGTGCCACCCAGGAAATTATTTACCTGCGTCGCATATAACTCTGGATCAGTGAGTACATTGCTGTAATGGACATATAACACTTTCATATTTGGTTGTGAGTGCAGCCAAGTTTCCACCTGTGACACATGTTTCTCGAACAAAAGCGCCATTTCCGCATCATCCATCTTATCCGGGTCTTCGCCGCGCCGCAGTAACATTTTGCGCTGTGAGGCTAAGATTTCGTCCATGTGACGGCGGATAAAAATAACACGATATTGGTGGTCGGAAGGCAGATGTTTCAGCAATGCTGAAATCACTTTCACTGATTTGCCCTGCGCATCAGCTACCCACTCCGTATCCCCCTTGTCTATTGCTTTTACACGCTCGAATTCGTAATAGCCTTTCGGGTTATCTTCATCGGCCGTGCGAATATTGTCAATGATAGGTAGAATGCCACCGGCCTCCAACATCTTCATCATCATTGATGTGCCCGAGCGCGGCAGACCAGACACAACGGTGATAAATTGTGCTTCTTCTGATTTAAATAGTTTTTTGAATGGATTTTTCATACTACTGTCCTACCCCGAAAACTCAGCTCTTTGACATGTCGGGGTCTCTTTATCAATTTGTGGATGTATGGTATCACAAGCATGTCTGGTCTCAAATAATGTTATAATTGTTCCGATTGTTCAAACAATCGGCTAAGCTGTAACAAACGTGTTAAAACACGTTAACGATTTATCAGTGCGTTTTAACGCACTTCCCTTAATGCCTGTGGGTTGAGCCACAGGGCAGGAGGAGAAACGGCATGTCATTCTGGCGTACCTATTACCATATTGTTTGGGCTACAAAGAATCGCGCTCCACTGATCAAAGCCGAATTTGAGGCAACGTTGTATCAATATTTGGTTTTTAAAGCGCAATCGTTGGAAACACGCATCTATGCCATCAATGGCTGGTTCGATCATGTGCATATCGTCGGTGCTATCCCACCAAAACACGCTGTCGCCCATGTGGTAAAACAGTTAAAAGGTGCCAGTACCCACTATCTAAATCATGTCGTGCAAGTACCAGACAAGTTTGCCTGGCAGCGCGGCTACGGTGTATTTACATTAGGAGAACGCCAGCGTGCCAATGCCGAAGCATATGTCGCGCAGCAAAAACAACATCATATGCAACAAACAGTCAATGCCTGGCTGGAAAGGACAGATGCATTTGATGAGGGGCCACCTGATGCGGGTTTGTTGCCTGAGAATATGGCAGGACGGCCGTTGCATGTAAAGGAACCAGCATGGCTCTATGATTTAATTGGAGATGGCATACCATTTTAATGGGTCGCTTTTTCCGATTATTCAAACAATCAGCTAATATGCAGAAAACGTGTTGAAACACGTTAATGATCATTTCCGGTGCGTTGAAACGCACTTTCTTTAACTTGCCTATGGCTTGAGCCATAGGCCGACTTTCCAATTGGCGCATAAAAGAAAGCTGACGATATTGTCTGGAGGATTATTCTTGCAACTATCCGCTAGACAATCACAAAAGAGACCGTCAACAATTGTTGACGGTCTCCAATGAATTCTCCACCATACCCCAATTTTTACACGTAAGTGGAGAAATAGACTGTATCAATTTGTCACAGATCAGGAAGTGTATGATCTACCATATCTCACTCCTAAGCTGATTTAGAAGGCTATGCTAGAAACTTTAGGTAATTCACAAAAGTATTTTTACTATAAACATTCGTGATTTTGTGAATTCCTCAAGGAAACCACGATTTGATGAATAATCTATTTCAAAAGACTTGTCGCAGTTTACCTAACCTTTTTTGTTTATTCTAACTTAAGCTATACTCAATAGGGAGGAACTTTATGCACCACATTTTGCACCACTAGGACGATGTCATGGAAGAACGCCGCACTTTGGCGAGCATCTTAACTGCATATATGACTGACCGGGGGTGGGGAGATGCAAAACTCGCTAAACGCGGGAATCTGCTGCTTGGTAAAGAAAACTTCTTGCATCGATCAAACATCCGTAATTGGCGCACAGGGGAACGTGCCAAACGAATTGCAGACTGGAGACAGTTAGTTGTCATTGCTTACATATTAGAGGTGCAAGCAGAGGATTTTGAACTTCTTCTACAAATCTGTGAACATCCTGCTATTGAAAAGTTATTTGCTGATGTCGAGTCACCCTATCTAGAACTTATGGAGCCTTGGATTGAGGAGTTGAGTCAACAACAAACGACAAGAATAGATAATATCCTGGCTACCCTGCCTGCGAAGAATTATGATTTGTTCATTGGTCGTAAACAAGACAGAATAACCATCATAAATGAGCTGTTAACAAAGGAAAAATATCGTTTAATCAATGTGTTTGGGGTTAGCGGTTCTGGTAAAACTGCGTTAGCACAAGAAGTTACGCGCAGTCTGATCAAAGAAGACCTTTTTCAAAATGTTGTTTGGGTAGACTTTGGCTCTGAATCTAGTCCTGGTTGGTTACCATCAGATTCAAATGGGATCAACTTGTTGTGGATACACATTGCAAACGCTTTAAAATTGTCTCTTAGAATTGGTAATGATTATTCAGAAGAAATAATTATCCAGCAAATTCGCGAAAAATTGGATACACCATTCCTAATAGTGATCGATAACCTCCAATCAAACAGGGAGGTCGAACAGCAGTTATCCCAACTCCACCAATTGTTACAACGTAATGGTAGATTTCTTTTGCTTAGTCATGCACGGCTTTCCCAAAGAAGTTTTGTTTTCACCTATCCATTACAACAGCTTCCCAAACAGGAAGCAATAAATTTGCTTTATCATCATGCGAACATTAGTGAAGCCGCTAATTTTTCTGATGTTGATTATCAGCAGTTTGATCAAATTTATGATCTTGTTGGAGGCCATCCTCAAGCCCTTATGCTGATTGCACATTTAGCACAGGATTACTCACTTACGCCTTTGGTTGATGAACTGATACAAAATCATAATGAAGACATTTCTCAACTGATTGATCAAATTTATGAGCATATTTGGCACAAATTAACTGAACAAGGCCAACAACTTCTATGGGCAATGAGCCTCGTATCACATACAGGTGCTTCTGAAGCATATCTTCTGGCATTTAGCGGATTGAGTGAACAGAAACTTTGGCCAGCCATAAAACAATTAGTAGATTTTGCTGTTCTCCATAGAAATCGGAAAGGCGTGGAACTTTTTTATTATACGCATCAGTTAACAAACTCATTTTTGAAAAGACACGGGAAGTCAGAGGATGATGATGCAATACAGGACAATTCTTTGGAAGGTATGCTCGGTAGACTATGTGATTACTGGCATATCCGCATTGAAAAGCTAACGCTTCAAGATTTGAGTAATCATTTTTTCAATCTTTCTAAAGCGTTAAGGATGGGTATTGACTGTAACACGACGTGGGAAAAAGCAGCCAGCAGCGCGACAGAAATGACCTTTTTGGTAGAAAACAGCCTTTATTGGCAAGCGTGGGTAAGTTTGTTAAAAAAAGCATTGGCAAAAGACCCACAAGAAAACCCTGCAACCAGGCGCCAGATATTATCAAGGCTGGGTCTATTCCAAAGACTTGATGACGACTTAGAAGAAGCGATTCAATCTCATCATAAAGCCCTAGCAATAGCCGAAGAACTTGACGATATCAAGGCTCAAGGGCAGAGCCATTTTAGCTTGTGTATTGATTATCGTTGTGCTCGGCAGTATGAACGTGCTCAAATTCATGGAGAAACAGCGTTAGATATTTTTGAGGAATTAGATCTAGGAAGTCCTTTCCTGGCCCCCACGCTAAATATCTTAGGATTAACTGCACACTTTCAGACGAATTTCAAAGCTGCCCAAATGTATTTTGCCCAAGCTAGCAAACTGTACAAGTCGATTTCTCATTTGTCAGGTCTATCTCGGACTTATAATAATTGGGGAAATGTTCTTTATGATGACAATCATCCGCAAGAAGCTCTGGATAAATTAAAGATTGCACTTGCGTATGCACAACAGTCACAAGGCAGTTTGGATAATGAAATCGTTTCTATTTCTTTATGCATGCTTTATCTCGATTTGGATAATGTTACAGAAGCACAACAGATTTGTACTCAACCAGTTTTAGATTATAAGCAAGAGGAACGTCCTATGCTGCATCGCGCTTTAATGGCTGAGTGTCACGGCCGTTTATGTCGCAAAAAAAACCTGTTATCTGAGGCTAAAAAACATTTCTACGCCGCTATCAATATGTGGAAGGAACTAGGAGACAATATTTCCTTAGCAACGATCCGCACATTTCTTGCAGAGGCTCAGTTTGCTTCTGGAAACTATAGTGGAGCTGTCACCCAGGCTAGAATGGCGCGAGATTTGTTTTATCAGGCCAACAACGATCCCTGGGGGAGATTTGTCTTTACAAAATATGAATTAACTCTAAACAAAATTTTACAAACAAAAAAGCAAACGATTAACAGCTTATGAGTACAATTCACCCCGAAGATCCCCACAGCGGCAGCGAAAAAAATGCGCTAGGTACCGATGCGGAAGCGCCGCTAGATCGCCAAACATTGGCCGACATTGTTGATCTTGCCTTGAGCACCGGGCAGCTGCTGATTGAAAACGGCGCCGAAAGTCGGCGCGTCGAAGAAACGATTCGTACACTTGGTAATGGTTTAGGCTGTGATTGGGGCGACGTTTCTGTCTCCTACGATGCCATTATCGTTTCGCACAGCAGCGGCGGAGAGTTTCGCACGAAGATTCGCCATGTAAACCGACGCGGCGTCAATATGACGCTCATCACCGCCATTAGTCACCTGACCCATCGTGTTGCAGACGGCCGCTTTGACCGTATCATGGTACGTA
>JAGRDI010000279.1 GCA_020432765.1 Anaerolineales bacterium
TAACTGTCCATAAATAAGTTCGTAGTGATGGCTTTAGCCGTCCAGACCGCTAAAGCGGTTACTACAAGCCAAAACGGAAAGTTATTTTTAGATGATTACTAACTGTTTTTTAACGTGCGCTATGATAACGCGATTGTGTTAGATGAACATAAAAAGGGTTAAATTCGCACGATATTCAAGCACTTATAGTCAAATTTCTGCTTAAAAACTCTTTAGTAATGGCCTGGAAAGCCTCGGGTTGTTCCAGGATAACAACATGCCCAGATTCAGGTACAGTTTGTATCTGCACGTCAGGCAACAAAGCTGCCAATTTGGGGGCATCTGTGGGAGCAACGACGGTATCATTTTGCCCCCAAACGAGACACACAGGCTGTTTGATCTGTGGCAAAAACGGCCGTAAATCATAAAACGCCGCCGCCTTCATCACATCAGCCGATTGGCGTGCCTGTTTATAATCTTGCAAACGACGCTGCCATACGGTTTCATCTTGTTTATCTGGGTCATAAAAGGGGGCTTTTATTTGTCGTTTCACCCAAAACGAAGATTGGCTCATTGCAGAACCAAGATCGATTAACCGCAAGGAGATGGCAATCCTTTTCAATATTTCCGGGTAAGCGGTGCTTACTAAAATTGAGGGTGCAATAAGGAGCAATTTTGAGATGGCTTGCGGCCGATTTATGGTGAATGAAGCCGACAACAAGCCACCAAATGAATGGCCAACCAGAGCAATATCTGACAATTTTAGTGCATCACAAAATGCCACCAACCACACTTCGAGGTTTTGCATGGTATACGGCCGTAACTTCCCGCTATAACCAAATCCAGGAATATCAGGAGCAATTAACCAAAAATCAGCCGCTAAGCCATACATGGTTTCACGAAAACTGTCGGCAGCCGTGGACATACCATGCAGCAGCAAAACTGGAGGATTCTGAGGCGCACCAAGCATATAATAACCAGTACGGATGCCTGCAGCTTCCACAAAAAAACGCGGCATTTCAGGAAAAATTTGCAAAATTTATGCGCGTACCCTATTTATCAGCAAGACCAGGTACCGATCCCACGGAGACGGCATGTCTAACCCCATTACGAATGGCCTCAGCAGTCATCAAAACAGCCAAATTTGAGACGAGGTCATTGTCGACTTCTATTCGACCCGTACTTAAAGCAAAAATCGTATCGCCATCATGACGCATATGTGCTGGGCGAACGGCAATCGCCAGGCCATCGTGGGCACGCGAGGCCAATCTGTTGGTCTCTGTTTTGCTCAGACGGGCATTGGTCGCGACGACCACAAGCGTGGTATGCATCCCATCGGTCAAAGGCGGCTCGAACGCTTTGTAACGTTGTGGATATTGTTCAACCGACCAGCCACCATTGCCATTACGCGAACCAGCTAACACAGAACCATCTTCATTGACAATATCACCAATGGCATTAACGACAGCAACGGCCGTTACTTCCAAATCTCCCTCTTTACAATTCGCCACACCAAAACCCCCCTTCATCAAGCCATCAAAACCACACCATTTGCCAATCGTCACGCCAGCACCAGCGCCCACATTGCCTTGCAAAATGGGTTCACCAGAATTGGCCGCCTCACAGGCTGCGTAGCCCATCGCTGCATCCGGCAAAAGCTGACCACGTCCAAATCCCAGGTCAAAAACGACTGCTGCGGGCACAATAGGCACACGCATAATTGGTGTTTGGTGACCGATATCATGCTCGAATAAGTAACGCATCACACCATCGGCCGTTGCCAAGCCAAAAGCGCTGCCCCCCGTCAAAACAACCGCATGAATTTCCTTTTCATACGGTTTATCTGGTCCCAATAATGCAAATTCACGACTACCCGGCGCAGGGCCACGCACATCAACACTGCCCACTGTTCCAGATGGGCATAACACAACCGTGCAGCCGGTATGAAATTCCGTATTCGTGGCATGGCCAATTTTTAGACCTGCCAAATTCAGTGGCATAAAACGCTCCAATTAACAAACTGTAGGTGTTTGGCTCGCCAAACACCTACAGTTAATCTATTATCGAATAACTTCTAGGCCACCCATATACGGCCGTAATACCTCTGGCACGACAATACTGCCATCAGCCTGTTGATTATTCTCCATAATCGCGATCATCACACGTGGCAGCGCCAAACCACTCGCATTCAAAGTATGCAGATATTGCGGCCGACCGCCTTCCGCTGGTCGATATTTGGCATTGGCACGCCGGGCTTGAAAATCAGTACAATTACTCGCCGAGCTGACTTCGAGCCATTCTTGACAGCCCGCTGACCAAATTTCAATATCATAGGTCTTCACCGAGGCATAACTCATATCCCCGGTTGCCAACTCTAAAACCCGGTAACGAAAACCCAATGCTTCACAGATGTCGATGGCATGCTGCTTCATCGCCTCCAAAGCTGCAGGTGCCTCGCCTGGTTTAACAAATTGGTACATCTCTACCTTGTCGAACTGATGGCCGCGCTTGATGCCGCGCACATCCTTACCCGCACTCATCTTCTCACGCCGGAAACAGGGTGTGTAAGCAGTGTAGCGGCGCGGCAGCTCGGCTTCCTCGAGGATTTCATCACGATGCACATTGGTCAGGGCAATTTCGGCCGTGCCCAAAAGCATCAAATCCTCTTCGGCATCCCGGTAGATATTGTCAAAAAATTTGGGTAATTGACCGGCGGCCTGGAAATTGATCGAACGCATCATAAACGGCGGGTAGATTTCTTCATACCCATGTACATCAATATGCATGTTCAACATAAATTGAATCACAGCGCGCTGCAAACGTGCGCCTTGCTTTTTCAGCAAGTAGAAACGACTGCCGCTCATTTTTACGCCACGATCAAAATCGATGATGTCCAGCGCCGTGCCTAAATCCCAATGCGGTTTAGGCTCAAAATTAAAGGTCGGTTCTGGTGCGCCTTGCGGTTCATGGATGACATTATAAGTTTCATCCGGACCAACTGGTGTCGAGGGATCGGGCATATTGGGAACCCACAACATGCCTTCATTAAAAGTAGCTTCAACATCGCGCAGCTCTGCATCCAGAATTGCGATTTGGTCGCCTATCAAGCGTGGTCCGGCTTTAGCGGCCTCGACAGCAGCCTCCGCTTTTTGTACTTCAGCTTGGATATCTGCCAGGGAACGGCCGCTGCCACCAGCTTTCACACGCTTTAATTCACCTTCCAGCTTCTTCAAGCTGCCCATTTGGCGACCGATCAACTTCGAAGCTGCGTTACGTTGGCGGCGTAGTTCTTCGACTTCTAACAGTATCTCCCGGCGGCGCATATCAGCCGCCATAATTTCATCAATGGGCGAGCTGTCATTGCGCTTGGCAACTTGCTCTTTGACCCATTCTGGTTTTTTACGAATCAAATTAATGTCTATCATGACTTTATCCTTAACTTTTGGTTACAACAATCACAGCTTTTTTTAGTCCACTGTGCGCGGTAAGGATACCGCGGTTACGTAGATCGAATTTGTAAAGATGGTTCTTTCCGAAATGAACCATGCCCGGATTTATTATTCATGCGGCGCAAAAGCCGCAGAATCAGGCAGCGAAGTGATATTTACACGGATGTTTCCAAAATATATGCTGCGGATCAATTTGTTTTTCTGCATGTGACCATTTCCTCAAAATACAAAAGCCCCTTCGTCCTGGCCAGGACGAAGGGGCTCGTGGTGCCACCTGGATTTGTTAACGAACAATTTTTAAGTTCGCCAACCTCATTAAACGTGATAACGGACGCAGCCGGCTAAACTTAATACACCTAAAATAGTTGGTAGTTCGTTTAGCAACTCAGGAGTGGATTTCGGGCGAATGAATTATTGGCTTGCAGCAAACGCCAACTCTCTAAAATTCGTTACGGCCGTACTTATCTCCGTCAAAGTTATTTAGCTTGGATATTTTAACCAACGTATAACGTTGGCAAACATTATAGCGGTGGCGGAAACGGCCGTCAACTCGCAAATTAATTCGGGGGTGCGCGAAATTTTTGTTGATGCTGTCAAAAACCAACGAAGCCCAGGCATTGTCTTAAATCAACAACTCTTCCGCGCACGCATTAATTCGTGTTAAAGAAATTGACTGAACCAATGAATGCTATAAAATGAATCTGGTTGAATCTATGTACGATAATGAGATAGAGGATCTCAACAAACATAGGTATACATTTTATTATTGAAGGCAAGGAGTGAAACGAAATGAATCTACTAAAACAGCGTGGACTTAAGTACCTGATCCCAGCGACCATAGCAGCATTATTAATATTTGCAGTCGTATGGACCTTCAGACAGGCTACAACAAAAGTGAGTGCATCGCTCCCTGATGTGCCTGCCTTTGAAGGTGAAGTCGGCAGCCGATATTTTGAATTTCCAGAAACCGAAAACACAGGATTAATTCCAGTCGTAGATAATCCTTCCAACTGGGTTACAGTCCTGGAAGATGATTTCGAGAGCGGGGTTATAGACGGCGCGAAATGGAATAATTACAACCCCAACAACCCTGGTCAAATTCTGTGGGGCGTGCGTGCTGTCACAAACAGCCAAAACCCAGCCAGTCAGAATAGTGCCTGGGGTATCGGCGGTGGCTCTGTTGGGGATGGTTACACACCTGGCCAAGATGGGTATCCCGCCAACGTAGACACCTGGCTTAGAGCTGGCCCCTATAATATTGCCGGTGTCGTTGAAGGCAGTTTGGTCTTCAGTTATTCAGTTGAAGCCGATGCGGGCGATAATTTCCGCGTCGCCGTCTCTAATGATGGATCCAATTGGACAACTTTCGATACCACCGGTACGATTGATTGGACAACTTCCAGTATCAGCCTAACTCCTTATTTGAATGGCAACCTACTCTATGTTGCCTTCAATTTTCAAAGCGACGATTCAGGAAGTCTTAACAAAACAGGCGCGTTCATTGACGATGTATCTATCGAACTGCGCTACCCCATGCAAACACATCTACCTGTTATTGCTCATGAACCAACCCCCACACCAGTAGCAACAGCAACGCCCGTAGCAACGGCAACACCGCCGCCATCAAACTTTTACTTGGATAATTTCACCAATACTATTGTTCCATGGAATGCCCGGCGTTGGACAAATGGTGCTTCCTATAATTTACAACATATTCCTACCAATGATTGCGATGGTGGCCGCTGTGGTTTCTTACAACTAAATGTAAGCAATAAATCCAGCTACGTGCTGGTTTCTCCCATGGCACAGTCACGTTCAATACCCTATAACGTACAAACCGTCGCTATATTTAAAGAACCAGAAAATGGTCATGGTTACAGCATCATCTTTGGCGGTGACTGGAACGGCCAACCCTGTCCCAATGCAAATTTCACAAGCTGTTTTAACCATTATTATGAAATGCGTGCCGAATACAATAAAAACGATTCTGGACCATATATCAATATGAAACTAAAACGTATTGATAGTCATGACAGTAACAACCAAAACATAGGACCTGACTTGATCCCGTGGACAAAAGTAAATGCAAGTGGTTGGGTCAAATGGGATGTTACTGTGAATGCACAAGGCAAGATTTGTATCGCTGCCAATAAAGCTCCAGTCGGTGATTGTG
>JAGRDI010000280.1 GCA_020432765.1 Anaerolineales bacterium
CGATAACAGAGGATCTTCTACCTGACCATTTTTCCCTTGGGCTTTAACGAGCAGGTTTTCTAAACGCTCAACCATTTTTTCTAGCGAAAAATCACGCTGCACAATTTCCTGACCAGTTTTAGCCATTTGGATACGCAAATTTGGCTCTGTCAGTAAACGTTTCATTTGTAATGCTAAATCTTGGCTGCTGCCATCGAATGTCAAACCCGTTACGTTATGCTGCACCAACTCTTCAGTACCGCCAGTACGTGAGGCAATCACAGCGAGTCCGCTGCACATACCTTCAAGAATGACACGCGCAAAAGGCTCGTGATGAACAGTCGGCAGCAGCAGCACATGGCAGCGTGACATCAAATCTGGCATTTCTGTGCGTGATAACCAGCCAGTAAAAGTAACTTGATCGGCAAGATCATGCGCAGTGACTAGCTCCAGCAACTGTTTTAGATACGCATCCGGCCCAGTTCCAGCAATCACAAGTTCCACGTTTTGGTTACCTTCGTTTTGTTTGAGCTGTGCTAACGCTTCTATGGCTAAATGCGCACCTTTCCCGGCACTCACACGACCCGCTTGTAAGATACGCAAACGGCCGTTAATTTCTGCCTTGACTGGATTATGGAATTGTTCAACCTCAACCCCATTGTAAATGACTTCAGCATCTGATGGCAATGTCCCAGCAGCAATCCCCCGCGCCCGTTCATAGGCACTTACCACAGCAACGGTTTCTAATTTAGGGCGCAGCGGCTGGCCTTCTGAGCGCATTTTGGCCAGCGCATAACCGCCAACAACAGATTTGAGTTTACGAATGCTGGTCTTTTGTGCCGGTTGGCTCCAATAAAGCCAATATTCATCTGGTTCTGCGGGTGAAAAGCCAGCTAAATAATAAGCCACAGCCACACCCGGAAAATCTTCGGCTTGCAGTGTGATTTGGCGTGGTAAAAATTCGATGTGCCAGAAAAAGATAACCTCTGGACGGAACTGGGTAACCACGTTCTTAAATACCTGTTCGTTATGCCGCTCGGCATGTGGCCGGCGTCTGAAAAATTGCCAGGCTGCCCCTGGTTTGACCGCAAAATCAACCTGTGTTTGTAAGGAACGATAGATGCCTGGTTCGTCACGGTCAGCATTTGCCGGCACGCCGTGGTCACTGGTCAATACGGCAACATGATGTCCTTTGGCTTGTAAGCGCAGGTTCACATCACGACAATTTTGTTCGAAGCCACCTACTTCATATGGAGGGTAAAAATTAGTAAGTATCAAAATACGCATGATTAATCCTTTTGGGTTACGGAATTTGCAATGCGTCGTGCGTAGAACGTAGTGTACTCTAGGCTACGCACTCCGCCTTACGCTCTACGTCCCAACCCCGCGAATTCCCATTTCTCTGGTTTATTTTCTGTCGTTATACTTTTTAGCCAGGCTTCCATATCATTTATCATGCGCACCAGGGTGAATTGCTTCAGCACAAGCTGCTGACCAGCTTGTGCCAATTTTGGCAGCAAAGCTGGATTTTGCTGTAACCGCAAGATTTGTTGGGACAACTGACGCGCATCCTCAGGGAAGAATGTCAAACTATTGACTTCATTAACAAGCATCTCTGTTTGTCCACCAACCTCGCTGCCAATCACAAGCAAGCCGGCGGCCATGGCTTCCATAACAACACGTGCCATTGGTTCTGGCCAGATGGAAGTAAACAAAAAAACGTCATGCCCCTCCATCCAGTTAGGGATCTCCGCTCTGGGAACTTGTGGACAAAATTTTATATGCGCAGTGACCTGATTTTCTGCAGCAAGATCGTGCAAAAGCGCTTCATAGCCGGGATGTCCACCACCAAGGATCGTTAATTCCAGATCGGCAGCCTGATTTTGCTGCCGCAGTAAACCTAAAGCCTCAACGGCCGTATGCACACCTTTATCTTCCACCAGGCGACCCGCAAAAAGCAAGCGCAGCTTGTGATTTCCATTGGTTTGGCTTGGTTTAGAGGGACGCATAAAAGGCGTCGGGTCTATGCCACCAAGCAAAACTTCTGCAGAGGTGGGGATTTTGTCTTGTTGCAACAAAGTGTCGCGGACGTAATGACTGCAACAGCGTACATGTTGAAATTGCAAGTGGGGTGGGTAATTGTTTTGTTGTAGCTGACGGTTTGCGAGCGCACGCAGCGGCCGCTTTACCCACTTGCCAAGCACATGATTCGCTGGCAGTTGCCAATATTGCAAATGCATATCAACATCAGCAGGCCAGTAAGATGAAATGAAATAGGCCACACGATCCGGCATCAATACTTCAGCCCAATAGGCAACAGAAGGAGAAAGATTCCACATGCCCCAAACCAAAATCAAATCGGGCCTAAATGCGCCGATGACCTGTTGCAAAGCAGCCTTATTAGCCGCCTCTTCCTCTTGGAAGCGGGTTAAAAAGTGCAGCGGTTCATAATGGTGTATATCCGCTTGTAAATGTAATCTGCGATGCACATTAGTTTCCCATGTGGTTAGTTCATTGGCACGATAGTTACTGGTGAGTATCTGCACATCATGACCGCGTGCACGAAATCCGCCGGCAACTTCCTGACACCACTGCTCATAACCGCCCAATTCAAGCGGTGGATATAGATTGCTAATAAATAGTAAGCGCATCCTGGCTACTCCTTTAAGAATGTCGCCACGGGTCGTGGCGATTGGTTAGGAGGCTGGTTCTGTTTGCGTTGTGGCAGCAGCCCATAATTAGCGGCGGTCACCTTAACTAAGCGGCGCAGCAGTTGTGGCTGCCATATTAATGCTGGCTTAGCACGCACGGCTTGCAACAAATAAGAACGTGCTTGCGTCCATTGACCGCTCTGGTCGCTCAACATACCAAGAGCAAAGTTTGCGGTACTATACGCATTTACAAATTGTTTCTGAACGGCTTTGTTGGTCGCGTGGTCTGTAAAAAACTGGTCCAGATGCCGGAAAAGGGAACGGCCGTTTGCCACCACATCAATCGCTGCAACAGATCCACGTTTGCCGCGCGGCTGTGTGCCACAACCGATCTCATAAAAAGTATCCAGACGCTGCAAAAGCGTCGGCATTAAAACAAATGCTTTTTCTAAATAGCCCCACGCCACATCCGCTTTATCTTGTTCAAAACAAAGAAAGCCTGTTTGCCGGTAAGCACAGGCAACGGCTTGCCGTTTTTGTGGCGGCCATATAGCAGGATCATCCATCAGAGAACCAAAATGTTTGGCCAAGACAGCCAGGCGGTTAGCGTGCATACGCTCAATATCCATCGACATGCTGTTGGGGTTCACACGGTAATAAGCCAAAGGTTGTTCAATACCGACATATGCATATTTCTGACTCACACGCAGCCACAAATCCCAATCTTCTAGGCTGGTGAATTCAACATCAAAATAACCGACAGCATCTAAAATGCTGCGGCGCAGCATGACACTATGTACTGGAAAAAAGCCGCCTTCTAGCAAAGCAGAGCGCATCTGAGCTGCGGGCACGATATGGCCATTGCCATCAGATAATAGATTTCCTTCGTGGTCGAAAAACAGATGACGTGTATACACACCACCGATTGTTGGTTGTTTTTTTAAGACAGCAAGACAAGTTTGGAAAAACTCAGGCGCCCAGGCGTCATCAGCATCAAGAAAACAGATAAAACGGCCGTTTGCGTGTTCAATGCCCGTATTACGTGCCGCCGATAAGCCCATGTTTTCTTGTGCCACATAATGAATCTGCGGATTCACAAAGGTCTTGGCAACAACGGCCGTAGCATCACTAGAACCATCATTTACAATGATAATCTCCCAATCCGGCATTGTTTGTGCTTGCACGCTGCGAATGGCGGTAGTTAATAAATGTGCCTGGTTATAACAAGGGATAATAACACTAATGGCGGGCAAGATTGGTTTGCTCCTCATTACTTTGTAACATAGCTTTTGTTTTTTGCATACGGTTTTGACCTGCACATGAACGCAGCAGCCATCTAGACCAGCCCTGTTGTGCTACAATCGGCGGCCAGTTTTTGAGCGCCGCAAACAAAAACCTGCGAGCTGCGCCGCCATCGCCGGCGATGCCATAAGCAACTTGGGCTAAGGCCAAAAAAGCAGAAGCACGCGCCGCAGGCCGCCTCTCCTTGATTGGTGGAGGCAGGTCTCGCTTTGCAAATAACGTATCCAACAAGCTCAAAAGCTCTTCTTCGGCACGGACAAGGTCTAGATTATGTTCGGAACCGGCTTCAATACGCCCCTGGTGGGCACAAGCGAGGCGGTAGTAAGCAGCACCATCTGTCAGGTAAGCAGGATTGCCTACAAAAGCAGAACAAAAATCTGCTTGGGCAGCCGCAAGACTGCCTGCCTGCAAAGCCATTTCACAAAATAAAAAATGTTGGTTGGCATAGGCTTGTGCACGCAAGGTTATGGCTTGCTCTGGTAAATGATCATTATTGTAAAAAGTATCTAACATGGCAAAATGTGTACGACGGCGCGATTGCCAAGCCATACCTAAATTCTGATTGTGGATGCGATAATTCAGCAAAGGTTGTTCTAGGCAAGCAAATTCGCAGCCGCCTGCTGCCCAGCGCAGCCATAGTTCCCAATCATCTAGACCCAGCGTATATGCACCCCAACGTTCAAAACAAGTGCGCCGCGCCAGGGCAGATGAAGGCAATATAGGTAAACCCATCAAAAGATCAGCCAATAGATCGCCTTGTGGCGGGTTCAATGGTTCGGCGGGACCGGCAAGCATTTGCCCCAAGGCATCAATGCGTTGGAATTGGGTATAAACCACATCCACTGCTTGTTTTTTTTGCAATAAGGCCACACAATGCCGCAATAGATCGACATCCCAAATGTCATCTGAATCCAGGCAAGCAATATATTTTCCGTGCGCTTGTTGGATTCCAGTGTTGCGTGCTGCTGCATTACCTTGATTATTTTGCTGGATTAGGTGCATACGGCCGTTTTCATCAACGGGCAGCACATCAGCAACATCTTCTTGTGAACCATCATCAACCACAATCAATTCCCACTGTGTATATGTTTGGCTCATCACACTGGCGATGGTCTCGCGCAGCAACGCCGTGCGGTTATAGACGGGGATAATAATGCTAACAAGCGGCTGCATAGACCCTACTCTAAATATCCCAGAACACGCAAACGATCCAGCATCTGGGCGTTTTCTGCTTTTTGATTTCCATTTGAATGGTTTTGACTGCCTAAGTGTAAGGCGGGGACAAGTTTAGGCGTGTGCTTTTGTTGGAAATCAGCGGTAAATATTTCTTCGCGGATACGGCCGTCCATATTGCTGGGAATGGGCAGTCCTAACGCATAAAGAATGGTGGGCGTTATATCTGCTAACTGTAAATCGGCTAAAGAGGAAGCGCTGTCTATATGTGGCCCATTAGCCATGAATACGCCCTGCATGGCATGGACACCTTTCCACTCGCCTGGTTGTAAAGGTGCGTTTGAACCCATATCATGCCCATCCAAAGCGCCATCAATCATAAAGTCTGGATCAACTTCAAAAATAATATCTGGCGCATTTTGCGTATGTTTGCCGTGATAGACGCCTTCACGAATATTTACCTGGCGCATTACCGGTACGCCTTTCAAGGTTTGCCAGGTTTTTAATCGCGCTGCTATTTGGCAGCGCAGCGTTTCATATTCTGTCTGCGGCACACTACCCTGCGGTTGTCGCCCTTGTAAATTGATAACAATACCACCAACCGGATCAGCAAGCGGAAAAGCATATGCCTGCGTCAGTGACCAACGCACTCTTTGTTCCAGGTTTAGCTGAGGTTGGGGTTCTTGTTTTTGTAATCTACGCCGGACAGCCTCGAAAATACGGCGTGCGCCACGATCATAGGGGAAAATTTGCCACCCTTGCTGCTGGAGCCAAACATTAGGGCGAATCGTGTGTGCTGGTCTGGCACGCGCACCATGATCCGATAGTAAAATCACGCTGCTTTCCGGCCCCACCAACTGCAACAATTCCCCCACGCCTGCGTCAGCCATTTCATATAACTGGTAAACGGTCTCTGGTGCATCATCGTCCCAGAAACGGTGCTGCGCACTGTCTAACGTATGCAAGTGAAACCAGAACAGATCGAATGGGCCTTCCTCTAACAAAAGTTGTTTACCATAGGCACAATGCCTGCGTGTTGACCAGGCTAATTCGTTGAAATACGCATCAACTGCAAAGCGCTGCAAATCTTGCGGTCTGGCATGATGCCCCATCGGACCTAAGCGTTGGGCAAGGGTAGAAGGATAGGTATAAGCCTGTCGCAAATCAGGTGTAACAGGCCCGGCAACCATCATCCCGTTAACTTTCCAGGCTGGATAGGTGAGCGGAATATTAAAGGCACCAACGCGCATATTCTGCCGGCTGAGGTAATCAAAAATTGTGCCGCCTGCATAAACATCTGAGTAGACAAGATTGTCAGAACGGCCGTGTATCTTGTCTAAATTCAAGGCACGAAAATCAAATACGCCATGTTGTCCGGGGTTGCAGCCGGTTAAGGTTGTGACCCAAGCGGCAGGCGAGAGGGGGGGAACAGTCGATTGTAAAGTTGCCACAACCCCTTCATGCTTTAGGCGCGCCAGGTTGGGGCATTTTTCGGCCGCAAAAAGGGGATCAAGCACATCAAAAGTAGCCGCGTCGAGACCAATGACCAATATCCGCGCACGACCATAAGCATTATTTTGACCTTGTGTGATCATCACAGAACCAATTCCTTTTTAGGCATTGTTGTCGTTGCTCCCAATTTCCAGGCTGCTTGTGGCACAAACACACCTAAATGTTCATTTGCCATATTTGTGCCTGGACCGCTGACTTGGAACCAGGGTGAATATCCCATAGCCAGAATAGCGGAATCGGTGCTGTCTACAATAGCAATTTCGGCACGATAACTGCCGCCATACAATTGCAAATGTTCCAATTGCAGCGCAAATGAACCTGCGCCATCAAATGTAAAGCCGGTTAACGGCGCGTCGCGTTGATTTGTACGCACGGTGAAACAGGCCGTGTTATCACTGCGCCAGAGTCGCATGTGTAAAATCGGGTTATGGAACGGCTGCGTAGTGATGTATTCGACATTGATGCGTGCACTTTCGGGGTAATCAAACCAATCAGAGGGGTTATTTTCAGCATCGGTTATTGTGACAGCAGTGATTTGTATGCCACATTCGTCAGGTAAACGGCCGTTATCATCCACAACTTTGGCGGTCATGCCGATACGGAGATCATGTTCATATTGCTGTACAACTGCATCCACAGCGCCATCCATTTTCAACTGTCCCTGGCTTAAATAAAGCGCCCGATCACAAACGGTGCGTACCATATGGGCATTGTGGGAGACAAACAAGAGGGTTGTGCCCTGCGCAACCAACTCATCAATGCGTTGAATACATTTCATGCGAAATGCCGCATCACCAACGGCAAGTACCTCATCCACGAGCAATACATCGGGCGAGACATGTGCGGCCACAGCAAACGCGAGGCGCACATACATACCCGAAGAATAACGCTTGAGGGGGGTATCGAGGAATTTTTCCAGTTCTGAAAACGCCACAATGCTATCAAATTGAGTCTGGAGTTCACGCCGTTTCAAACCCAGTATCGAACCATATAAATAGATGTTCTCACGCCCGGTAAGTTCCGGATGAAAGCCGGCACCCAGTTCTAAAAGTGTGGCAAGACGGCCGTTCACCTGCACAATACCACTGGTGGGTTGGGTGATGTCTGCTATCAAGCGCAGCGTTGTTGATTTACCGGCTCCATTCGGGCCAACCAGACCAACTGCCTCACCGCGTTTAATCTCAAAAGAAGCATTTTGTAAAGCCCAAAAGCTTTGGCGCTCTGCCTGCGAACTATGTTTTAGGAGCGCGCTTACGGCAGCACGCAGGGAACCACTGCCTAAAACGCCGAGATTATAGCGTTTGGATACCGTATCAAAACAAACTGCATTAGTCATGATTTAAATAATATCCGCAAAAAGGGGTTCGGTACGCTTGAAAAAAACAAACCCCATGCATAAAACAACCAACGTTACGACAGTGCCAATTGCGAGCAAATTCCAGGCTGGTGATGCGGCGTGTAAAAATATCGCCCGGTAAGATTCGATGATACCAACCATGGGATTTAAGGCATAATAAGGTAGCAGCCATTGGGGTACCATGGATACCGGGTAAATAACGGGGGTCGCATACAACCAAATCTGCAGCAGCAGCGGCACAATAAAACGAATATCACGGAAAAACACATTCAAGGTTGCCCCCAGCAAAATAACACCGATGGTCAAAGCGACTTGTAATATCAGCAACAAAGGAAACCAGATGACGTGGATGCTCAATGGCATTCGAAACAGCAGCAACATAACAATAAAGATTAAAAAGGCGAATAAAAAGTCTAATAAGGCAGCCCATACAATGCTGAGCGGCAATATTTCACGCGGAAAGTTGGATTTGGTAATCAGACCCATGTGATTGACTAGGCTGGGAACCCCCATAGCAACGGCCGTTGCCAAAAAAGTCCAGGGCAGCAGCGCCGCATAAGCGAAAATCGGATAGGGCACACCATCGGACGGCACCTGAGCGATGTATGAAAACACAAAGGTAAACACGAGCGCCAGCGCAGCTGGCTGCAAAATTGCCCACACAATGCCCAACAACGACTGTTTATAACGCACCCGAATCTCACGTTGGGTCCAATACCACATTAACTCGCGTTGTGTCCACAATTTTGTGACGGTCATCATAACCTAAAATCTCCGTTTGCGTTCTTGCACGACAAATACCATGCCAACCAAGCCAGTTACTGCCAGAAAACCAATACCCAATGCCTCAATAACGGTACGCTGCGAAGTTGTTGCCGGTTGACCACGCGGGATGTCTGGTAAGTCAGTAGCCACAGGGGTCAAGTCTGCCAGTACAGCAGTTGGTTCTGGCTTTGGCACCACTGTAGGCAAGGGGATAAAATCCTGTGGCGGTGTTGGCGGCGAACCAAGTTGGCCTTCAACGTACCATATGCTGTCATGATCACTTTCCCAGGTAACAAATAAACGATTACCCGCAACCAGTTCCACACTCATGCGCTCTTTAATCCCCGGTAAGTCTGCACTGATATTAACCCAATCATTCCAAAGGGTACCATCCCACTGGCTGTAACCAATGATCTCGTCACCATCCAAACCCATCACAGCGTGTAGTTTGCCGCGTTCATCTAGCGCCAAATCACCACCACTCAAACCTGTACCTTCCGTCGGCGATGCGATTGCTTGCGGGTCGGACCAGCTACGGCCGTTGTCATCTGACCAGCGATGATAACGCCCACCTACGCCTACACGACCCGCGTAAAACAGATGAATACGGCCGTTTTCGGCTACAAGTAAAGAAAAAATTTGTTGGTCAACGGGCGCAATACTGATTGGCTGTGTCCAGGTTTCGCCATCATCAGCAGAATAGCTGTAGAAAGAGCCAGTCGAAGGATAGCGCAGCGGCATTTTCCCTTCCGACCAGGCCACATGCAGGCCGCCTTGATTATCAACCGCAAAAAGGGGGCCGTCAGAAGATACCGCTTTGCCAGTAGGCAGCGTGTAGACAGATTGACTATCGCCCCACGGCTCATCGAGCGGCCGCATGATATGTTGAATATCACCTGACAAACCCGCATACACAACATGTACGCTGCCATCAGGTGCCAGCCCGATATTGCCGCCCAACTGTCCAAAATCAGTCAAGTTCGTAGCCTTGTCCCAGGCCTGTGCCGACCCTGCGTCGGCACTGTCAGTTTGGCTAAAGCCTAATGGCTCTTGGGCACCACCATAGACCACATACAAACGGCCGTATTTGTCTATCACACTACGCGGGAAGTCCATACGGCCGTCACCGCGCAATAAAACATCGACCGGCTCAGACCAAGTGCCATTCTCTTGAAGCATATAAAACAAACGCGCAGATTGCGATAGGCCATCGGTCGACATGACCACTTCGTTCCAGAACAAGTGCAGCCGTCCTGCATCATCTGCTAAGATGATAGGGAACTCAACTGAGGCGTCACTTGTATAAAGTTTGACCGGCTCTTGCCACGTCACACTATCATAATCGCCTGTTTGTGCAACGGCCGGGCGCAGTGCAACCCACAGCAAGCAGCTTAATAAAAAGACCAGCAAGGCCAAACGCCAATGATTGAATAAATGAACGATGGGATTTTTTCTACAGGATTTCACAAATTTCACTACAAGTTATCGACAATTTGCTGCATTTGATCTTTGCGCTTACTGTCGTGAATATATTCATACCAGAATAGTCGTGCGGCTAACTGGTCTTGGTCGTTATTAATCGTGGCCCATAATGCAGCACCGTCAGATAAACGGCCGTTTACCACCAATGCCTCACCATATAACTGCCGCAGCGTATTGCTCCAGGGCATGGCAGCATAGGCCAACGCCAAATGCTGCTGCGCCGCCGTATAATCACCAAGCGACAATTCAAGCTGGCCAAGCCGCCGATTGGCACTGGCGTTACGCGGGTTTAGAGCCAAGGCTTGCTGATAATGTTGTATGGCAGGGGTTAAGTCAACTGCTTGCCGGACTTCATCTTGCAAGCGCCATTCAGGCCAGCTATAAACGCTCAGTTCGGCACGGCTTTGCTGCACGGCCGCCATATTGGAAAAGATATAAGAACGCAACGGCCGTATTCCGGTAAAAATCAATAATAACAATAGGGCAGCAGCTGCTGCTGGCAAAATGTGAGGCAGCGAGTTTGTCTTTTTGAGTTCAGTTTGTGGTAAAACCATTACAAATGCAAGCGGTACAAACAATAATAGCAGCGCTCGACTGCCATACAGCGCATCTTCAACCAGGCCATGCACCATGATCGTTAATAATGAACAGGCAGCAGCAGCCAACAATGGCCAGTTCAGTGTAGGCCCTATTTGTCTACGTCCAGCTTCACGC